>JACPAU010000250.1 GCA_016180705.1 Candidatus Methylomirabilota bacterium | reverse complement strand
TCTGCTCCTCCCCGGGGGACTCCTGGTCCTCGAGGTCTCCTCTCGCGCCGCCCTTCCTGAACGGCTTTCTCCCCTCGTGCAGACGGCGCGAAGACGCCACGGCGGCAGCGCGCTCTGCTTCTACACCACCGAGGCGCCGACGGGCCGACCCGCCTGAATTTGCTTGCGCAGGCGCCGGCCTTCCTCTATCGTGATGGGCGCCATGGCGGGCCTCGCGCTGTACCCCGGGACCTTCGATCCCTTCACCAACGGCCACCTGGACATCCTCCAGCGGGCGCACCGTCTCTTCCCCCAGGTGCTGGTCGCGGTCGCGGCCAACCCGGACAAGGCCCCCCTCTTCAGCCTGGAGGAGCGCATGGCCATCGTCCGGGACGCCACGCGGGACCTGCCGGGGGTCCGGGTCGCGAGCTTTGCCACCCTCCTGGTGGAGTATGCCCGGGCGCAGGGGGCGCAGGCCATCATCCGGGGGCTCCGGGCGGTCTCGGACTTCGAGTACGAGTTCCAGATGGCCTTGATGAACCGGCGCCTGGCGGAGACGGTGGAGACGGTGTTCCTCATGCCCCACGAGTCCTACACCTACCTGAGTGCCCGCCTGGTGAAGGAGATCGCGCTCCTCGGCGGGACGGTCAGCGGCCTCGTCGGGCCGCTGGCGGAAAAGATGTTGGCGGAGAAGTCCCGGGCGGAGCGGGGCGGGGCGAAGGGCCGGCGCCGCTCCGGGGGCCGGTAGGGGGGGCGGCGATGCGGCTCGCGGCGCGGACGGCCGCTTTCACCCCGTCCGCCACGCTCGCCATCACGGCGCGGGCGCGGCGGATGCGGGCCGAGGGCGTGGACGTCCTGGACTTCGGGGCGGGGGAGCCCGACTTCGACACCCCCGAACACATCAAGGCCGCCGCGGTCCAGGCCCTGCGGGAGGGATTCACCAAGTATACGGCGGCCGCCGGCATCGACGACCTGAAGGACGCCGTCTGCCTGAAGCTGAAGCGGGACAACGGGGTCGAGTACCGGCGGGAGAACGTCATCGTCTCCTGCGGGGCCAAGCACACCCTCTATAACGTCTGCATGGTCCTCTTCCAGGAGGGGGACGAGGTCCTCCTGCCGGCCCCGTACTGGGTCTCTTACCCCGAGCAGATCCGGATGGCCGGCGCGGTCCCGATCCCGGTCGAGACCGGCGAGGCGGACGGCTTCCGCAGCCGGGTACAGGCGCTCGAGGCGGCGTGCACGCCCCGAACGGCGGGCCTGATCCGCAACAGCCCCTGCAACCCGACGGGGGCGGTCCTGGACCGGAAAGACCTGGAGGCCATCGCGGCTTTCGCGGTGGCGCGGCGCCTGACCGTCATCTCGGACGAGACCTACGAGGCGCTCACCTACGACGGACACGAGGCCGTCAGCATCGCGGCCCTCGGGGAGGAGGTGAGGCACCGGACGGTCGTGGTCAACTCCCTCTCCAAGGCCTACGCGATGACCGGCTGGCGGATCGGGTATGCGGCGGGGCCCGTAGAGGTCGTCCAGGCCATGGGCATCTTCCAGAGCCAGGTGACCTCCAACCCGACCTCGATCGCCCAGCGGGCGGCCGTCGCGGCCCTCACGGGCCCGCAGGACTGCGTGCGGGCGATGCGGGCCGCCTTCGCCGAACGCCGGGAGGCGGTCGTCGCCGCCGTGAACGGCCTCCCACGGATCTCCTGCGTCCGGCCCGGGGGGGCCTTCTATGCCTTCCCGAACGTGTCCGGCTGCCTCGGGCGGCGGGCCGGCGGGCGGCCCCTCGGGACCTCCGCGGACCTGGCGGACTACCTGCTGGAGGAGGCGAGGGTCGCCGTGGTGCCGGGGATGGAGTTCGGCAGCGACCGACACGTGCGCATCTCCTATGCGACTTCGAAGGCGACGATTCTGGAGGGGGTGAGACGGATCGGCGAGGCCCTGCGGCGCCTCCGGTGATGCCGGGGCCGTGAAGGGACGCGTGGCGGGGTGCGAGGAACTGTGGATCCAGAGAAGGAGAGAGGAGCCATGAAGCGCGTCATCCGCCTGTTGATTCCCTGCCTGGTGGGGGGCCTCCTCCTCGGAGGGGCCGCGCGGGCAGCCCTAGCCGCCTCGACCTTCGTCTTCGGGGCCCAGGGGGAGCCGGTCTGCCTTGATCCCGCCATCATCACCGACGGGATCTCGTCCCGCATCACCCACCAGATTTTCGAAGGCCTTACCAAGTACAAGGGCGCCACCACCGAGGTCGTCCCGGCCCTGGCCGAGCGTTGGGAGGTGAGCGCGGACGGGACCATCTGGACCTTCACGCTCCGCAAGAACGCGACCTTCCACGACGGGACCCCCTTTGACGCAAAGGCGGTGGTCTGGAACTTCGAGCGCTGGCGTTTCACCAAGCACCCCCAGCACGAGAACCAGCTCAAGGCGGGGCAGACCTTCGAGTACTACGAGGGGCAGTTCGGGGGCTTCGACGACCAGAGCCTGATCGCGAAGGTTGAAGCCGTCAACCCCACGACGGTCCGGTTCACTCTGAAGGACCCCCAGGGGCCGTTCCTGGCGAACCTGGCCATGTTCACCTTCGTCCTCCCGAGCCCGGCGGCGATCGAGAAGTGGGGGACCGAGTCGTGCAAGCACCCGGTGGGGACCGGGCCCTTCCGGTTCGTGGAGTGGAAGCCGAACCAGGAGGTGGTCCTCGAGGCGAACCCGGCTTACTGGAACAAGGCGGCCGCACCGAAGGTCCAACGCGTGATCATCCGGAACATCAAGGATTCCTCGCAGCGCCTGGCCGCGCTGAAGGCCGGCGAGATCCACGGGATGGAGTGGGTCAACCCGGATGACGTCAGGGTGGTCCGGGCCGATCCGAACCTCCAGGTCCTGCTCCGGCCCACGAACACGACCGGATACGTCGCCTTCAACTACAAGGTGAAGGAGTTCCAGGACAAGCGGGTCCGGACGGCGATCGCCCACGCCATCAACAAGCGGGGCATCGTGAACGCGCTGTACGGCGGGACCGGGCTCGTCGCGAACCAGTTCCAGCCGCCGCCCCTCTGGGGGTACAACAAGGAGCTGAAGGACTACCCGTACAGCGCGGACCGGGCTCGCGCCCTCCTGAAGGAGGCCGGCTTCGCCCAGGGGCTGAAGGAGATCACCTGGGAGGACGGCCGGAAGGAGCCGCTCGCGTTCTGGTACATGCCGGTCTCCCGGCCCTACTACCCGAACCCGAAGGAGATCGCCGAGGCGATCGCGGCGGACCTGGCGAAGGCCGGGGTCACGGTGGGGCCGCAGACGATCGACTGGTCCGCCTACCTGGACAAGCGGAAGAAGGGGGAGCTTCCCCTCTACATGCTCGGGTGGACCGGGGACAACGGGGACCCCGATAACTTCGTCTGCTACTTCTTCTGCAACCCCGGCGCCTCCCGGGAAGGCTTCTACAGCAACAAGGACCTCGCCGAGGTCCTCCTCCAGGCCCAGAAGCTGACCGACCAGGGGAAGCGGGCGGCGCTCTACCGGAAGGCCGAGCAGATGATCCACGACGACGTGTCCCGGCTCTTCATCGCGAACAACCAGCCCCCGCTCGCTTTCTCGAAGAAGGTGAAGGGGTACGTGCCGAACCCGACCAACACCGAGTACTTCAACACCGTCCAGGTGGAGTAGGGCGGAGCGGAGCCGACGGAGACGGGGACGCGGTGGGCGCCTATGCGGTCAAGCGGTTCCTGACCATCCTCCCCGTCCTCGTCGGCATTTCGCTCCTGGTCTTCAGCTTCGTCCACCTGATCCCTGGAGACCCCGCGGTCGCGATGCTCGGCGAGCGGGCCACGCCTGAGCGCGTCGCGGCCGTCCGGGCCCAATTGGGGCTCGACGAACCCCTCTACCACCAGTACTGGATCTACCTCCGCAAGGTCCTGCAGGGGGACCTGGGGATCTCCGTCATTCGGGGGGACCCGGTCCTGGCCGACCTGATGCACCGCTTCCCGGCCACGGTGGAACTGGCTCTCTCCGCCATCCTCCTCGCCATCGTGGTCGGCATCCCGGTCGGGGTCGTCTCGGCCGTCTGGCGGGATTCCGTTTTCGACGGCCTCTCCCGGCTGGTGGCGCTGACCGGCGTCTCCATGCCAATTTTCTGGCTCGGCCTCATGTTGGCCTGGTTCTTCGGAGTTGAGCTCGGCTGGCTGCCCACCGGCTTCCGCCTCGACACCGACGTCACCGTTCGGCCGGTGACGAACCTCTACCTCCTCGATAGCCTGCTTGCCGGGGACGCCCGCGCGTTCCTGTCGAGCCTGCGCCACCTCGTCCTCCCGGCGGTCGCGCTCGGCACCATCCCCCTCGCCATCATCGCCCGGATGACCCGGGCGAGCCTGCTCGAAGTCCTCTCCCAGGAGTACATCCGGACCGCCGAGGCGAAGGGAGCCCCCCAGCGGACGGTCGTCCTCCACCACGCGATGCGCAACGCCCTGCTCCCCATCCTGACCGTCACCGGGCTGCAGGTGGGGCACCTGCTGGCCGGGGCGATCCTGACCGAGACCATCTTCTCCTGGCCGGGGATCGGGCTGTGGGTCTACGAGGCGATCCAGGCTCGCGACTACCCGATCGTCCAGGGGGCGACCCTCTTTATCGGGACAGTCTTCGTGCTCGTGAATCTCTGCACGGACCTGCTCTATGCCGCCGTCGATCCCCGCGTCGCGTACGATTGAGGTCCGCCTGGCGGTTCCCGCCGCCCGCGGGCGCAGTCCGCGCCAGGTGGCCTGGGGACGGCTCGTCGCCAACCCGGTCGCACGGGGCGGGCTGGTGATC
>JACPAU010000249.1 GCA_016180705.1 Candidatus Methylomirabilota bacterium | reverse complement strand
GGTCCTCGGCCGTCCCGACGTACAGGGCCATGTGCGTCCAGTAGCCCGGGAGGAACCCGTTGCTCAGGTACCAGTTCCGCCGCTCCAAGATGATGTCCCCCGGCTGCAGGATCCCCTTCAACTCCTCGATCTGTGCCGGACGGATGAGCGGCCGCGAGATCCAGACCTTCATGTTGCTGGCGAAGCTTCCCATGAGGGCCACGGCGTTATAGGTCGGCACCCGTCGCAGCGTGTGGAGCCGTTGCCGGAGGAGATCCCACTTGCCCCACCAGATGCTGATCGCGTTCGCCTCGATGAATTCCTGCTGGCGGCGGATCGCCTCGTGCAGCCACCCGAACTCCCCCCCCTCCGTGAGCCCGTGCAGGGCCATCCGCGGCCCCTGAGCGGTGTAGAAGTCCCACGCTTCCCCGAGGAGCCGGACGTTGGCGGAGGCGGTGAGGTTGCCGTAGACCGTCTCGAAGGTGTCGGGCGGAATCGCCCAGACCGGCTCGGGCTCGTTCAGCTTGGCCCGGGCCAACGGGCGGTCCCGGAGGACCGGTAGTTCAGGTAGCTCTGGAGCAGGGCCCGGATCCGGTCGTTCTCGGCCTGACTGTACGTGCCGGTCTCGCGGCGGAGCGCGGCGGCCGTCTCGGCGGCGCTCCGCTCGAGGTCCGCGAGCCCCTGGAGGACGTGCCGGATGCCCACCAGATCCCGGGCGATCTTCTCCTCGAGCACCCGCTCCGGCACGCCGGAGAGGTCCTCGCTGCCCAGAACGATGGTCTCGCCGGGTCCCTTCCGGATGGCCGCCTGGCAGGAGAGGCAGAGGAGGAGGGCCAGAAGCGTGAGGGAGCGGGACGTCCCCTTCATGGCGTGCCCCCGCCGTCCCCGGAGCGGCTCCGTCGCCCCCCGTCAAGCGCCGGGGGCGGCTCCGGCGGGCAGGTGAGGTCGCACCGCCGGGTCGGGGTCCGGGAGACGCAGTCGGCGCGGCCGCCCATCAGTGCCTCCGGAGCGGGAAGGGAGGCCAGTATAGCACCGGCCGCCCCAAAAACGGATTCCCACCGCGGGTGTGGCGCCGGACTCCCTGCCTGAGTGACTTCGCCTCATCCCGCCCGTGCCGGGCCTGGGAGGGCGCACTCTCCCGGCCGCTCGGGAGGGGCATTCGGCCCGAACCCCCCGGACGGAGGGCCTGTTCCCCCCGGACCCCCCACCTCGCGTCAGGCCGCCTCGTCCCTTTGCTGAAGCGCGCTTTGGCACCCAAGTTGCAAACTTCCTCCCCTGTTTCACGCGCGTCGCGCTGGCCCCTGCCCGCGGTCCCCCGCAAACCCAACAGAGGTTCCGGGGCCGCCGTCCCGCGGAGGATATCGTATGGTCCCCAACGTCGAATCGGCCCTCTCCCCGGAGTGGAGACTGGTCTTCCAGGTCCTGACGCTGCCGGTCTCCTGGATCCCGACCGTGCAGGGGTTCATCGTCCGCTTCTTCTGGGACTTCTCCTCGCCGCCGCTCGCCGCGCTGAAGTTCGCGCTGTTCCTGCTGCCGGCCCTGCTGCTCATCGTCGGCATGTGGTGCACCATGTGCGCCGTCTACACCCTCCCGTTCCGCGGGGGTCGGGGCACCTTCATCGCCACGCTCCTCACCACCTGGTGGGACAGCGGGCGCGGCGTGTTCTTCTTCTGGGCCGGGATCGCCCGGGCCCTGTTCCTCTCGGTGGGCTGGATCTGGGGTCTCCTCCGGATGCTGGCCGCCGGGCTCTACCTGGCCCTCTTCGAGCTCGTGATGCTCCCCTTCTCCCTCATCCGGCGGGCCACGCAGAGCTCGCTGCAGCCGGGCATCCCGTGGATCGCCGTGATGCTGACGGTCTTCTGGTCCCTGCTGGAGGCGGGGATCTTCAGTTATACGCTCTACCCCACCGTCTCCGAGATCGCGACCGATCTCGTGGGGAGCGCATCCCACCCGTTCCTGCAGCCCCTGCTCATCGTCATGCTCTTTCTGCTCATCGCGGGGAGCTTCGCCTGCCTGCACGTCATGGTGGAGGCGATCCAGCAGCGCAACTGGAAGGACGTCGTCCAGATGGTGCTGGTGGAGCTCTTCGTCATGTTCGTCGAGGTCATGTTCCTCTACCGGGAACTGGTGGACGCCATCACCCCCTGGCTGGCCCAGCAGAGCGGGGGGCAGTTCCGGATGGGGATCACGGGCGTCATCCTCATCTCGACGCTCGCCTGGATCGGCATCCGCGGGATGACCTGGTTTCTCTTCGGGCGGTTCGGGACGCCGACCCTCCTGGCCATCATCTCCCGGCGGGGCATGGCCGAAGCCCCGGCTGCCGCCCGGCCCGCCGCCTCGGCCGTCTTCGCCTGGACGAAGGAGATGCTCAACCACGTGAAGGGCGAGATCGGCTGGTTCCACGCGACGGGCAAGGAGCTGGTGGAGGCCTACGTGCTCCCGCCGCTCCAGGTCGTCGCGGCCACGATCAACTTCATCATGGTCTTCTTCACCGGGCGGCACCTCTTCAACCTGCCCCTGAAGACCCTCCACGCCCTGATGGAGACGGCGGAGGTCATCCGCCTCGGCGGAGCGGCGCCCCACACCCCCGCCTCGCGCGGCGCGGACAGCCGTTAGGGACGCGGGAGGACACCATGCGATCCCGGCTCATCGCCCTGCTCCTCATCGCCCTGCTGCTCGCCCCGGGGTGCGGCGTCACCCAGCGGGAGGAGCCGCGCCTCTCCCTGTTCGTCGGCATCGACGTGAGCGGTTCCTTCACCCGGACGCCCCACTTCAAGGATAGCCTGCGCTTCCTCTCCTACTACCTCTACGGGCACCTGAACGGCGCCGGGGGGCTCCAGAAGCCGCGGGCCCTATACGTCGGCTCCATCGGGGGGGACACCCCGAACGAGCCCAAGGCCTTCTACCCGATCCAGGAGTTCCAGCGGAAGAGCCCGCGGGAGATCGAGGCGAAGCTCACCGAACTGTTCAGCGCCCGGGGGAACTTCCTCACGGACTTCAACGCCTTCTTCCAGCGCGTCTCGGAGGTCGTGCGGAAGCAAAACCTGATCCTGGCGCCCATCACCATCGTCATCGTCACCGACGGCGTCTTCGAGGCCGCCGGTCCCGGGGGAAAGGCGGTGCTCCCGCCCTACGAGAAGATTGACGTCTCCGGCCTGGAGTACCTGGCCCGGAACATCACGATCCGGGTCCTTTACCCGACCCCGAAGGTCGCGGCGGGGTGGGAACGGAAGATCCCCCGCCAGCGGGTCCGCGTCTGGCCGGTCGAGGCGGAGGTCATGGGGGGCTGGCACGAGCAGATCGAGAACCGGCAGACCTTCGAGGACGAGAAGCGCCTCTGGAAGTGGATCCACGACATCGTGGATCGCCGGGCCCGCCGCCAGACGGTCGGCTAGCCCGGTGCTGAGCCTCCTCCCCCACGCCGCTGCCCGAGCGCGGCGCCGTTTCGCCGCCTCCGCTCCCCCCACCCCCACCCGGGGCCAGGAGACGCCGATGCAGAGGTCCGCCGTCCCGTTCCTCGTGGCTGCCGTCAGCCTCCTGGGCCTTTACGCCGCGGCCGAGGCGACGGGCCTGTCCGCCGCGCCGAGGGGGTACTCCTGGAAGCGGCTCGAGGAGGTCCGGGCGACCTTTCTCATCCCGGACGGGTGGCATTTCAAGCACGAGCAGAAGGGAAACACCCTCGCCTACTTCATCACGCAGGAGAACATCGTCAGCCAGGGCCGCTTCGAGACGGGCCTCACCCTGAACGTGATCCGGGGTCTGGGCGCCGGTCGGGCCCACGAGACCGCGCGGCAGTTCATCGCCTCCCTGGCGAGCCAGAACGAGCCGCTCCAGACCTGGGAGACGGGGACCGGCGTCCTAAAGGGGTACGGCTGCGAGGTCCGCGTGCGCGCGAGCGGCCACCGGCCCGCCATCGTGATCCACGGCCTGGCAATCGCCAACACCCGGACGGACACGCTCTACCTGGTCTTGTTCGAGGGCCCCGAGGCCAGCTGGCAGCTCGCATGGGAGAAGGGCAGGGTGATCCTGGAGGCCTTCGCGCTCGACGACGAGATCTGACCCACCGCCCCGCGGGCCGGACTTGGTACGCCGCTTGCCTACGGCCCGAGGACGTCCCCCGGCGGGATCCTGGACCGGTCTTGACCACGCGCTGGGGGAGGAGGCGACGCTGGGTCCCTGGCTGCCCTTCCCGCCGCAGGACTTCTCCCGCATCCCTGACGCTCCGGGGGTCTACGCCCTCGCAGACCAGAAGGTCCAGATCCTCACCATCGCGGCGGCCCTGAGCCTCCGGGAGGCCCTCCAGGACCTGGCGGCGGTCCCCCCCCTGCCGCTGCGCGACCTGGCCACGCACTTCTGGATGGAGCAGCACGCCCGGCCCAACCGGCGGCGGCGGGAGCTGGTCAACCGGCTCCGGGCCTCCACGGGCGCCTTCCCCCCCTGCAACCGGGGCCACCCCCGCTTCTCTGTCCGCCTTCCGGCCTGGACCCGGCATCCGGCCGGGAGGCCGGGGCGGGAGCCGGCTCCCGCCCACACGGTAAACGTCTCGCACGCGGGCCTGATGCTGGCCCTCCCGGAGGCTCCCTCCGCCGGTACCACGCTCGGCCTCGGGGTGGAGACCCCCTTCGGGCTGGTCCAGGGGGAGGGCCGGCTGGCCTGGACCGAGAGCCGTCCGCGGGGGATATGGGCGGGGGTGATCCTGCAGCGCCTGGAGACCGCCCTGGACGCCCTGCGCTGGGAGCGGCTCATCGCCTCCCTCGCCGAGCGGGTGATCCATGCCTAGCCCCCGCGAGGCCTCCGCCCCCGAGTCGCCCCCCCTCCCGACGGGAACCCGCCGGTACGCCGAATTCGAGGTCTACCTCCCCGCCTCCTGCCACCTCCAGGGACCGGACGGAACGCCGCTCGACCTCCCGGGGAGGACCCGGGGGGCGTCCTGCTGCTCCTCGCCCGCCCCCTCCCGGAAGGGACGGCGGTGACGGTGGAGCTGGACAGCCGGAGCGGGCCCGCGGCCCGCACCGGCCGGGTGGTCTGGGTAGGGGCGCAGGAGAGCACCGACCTGGGCGGCACCCTCTTCCCCCACGGGATCGGCTTCGAGCATCCGCTCGAGCGGGCGTTCGTGGAGGCGGTCGTGGTCACCCACGAACCCCGCGGCAGTCCGCGCGCACCCGTGGAGGTCCAGGTGGACTACGAGACGGCCGTCGCCGACCACTCGGTCAACCTCAGCCGAAGCGGCATCTTCGTCCGAACCGGTGAGCCGGTACCGCGGGGCGAGACCCTCACCCTCCGGTTCCACCTCCCCGGCGTGGAGGGGGGATTTCAGG
>JACPAU010000248.1 GCA_016180705.1 Candidatus Methylomirabilota bacterium | reverse complement strand
GGGCTCGCGGGGGCCAAGGCGCGGGCGGACGCCCTCGTCGCCGAGGCCATTGACGCGCTGGCGCCCCTCGGCGCGCGGGCCGATCCGCTCCGCGGGATCGCCCGCTTCATCGTGGAGCGGCGGCGGTAGGGAGGGCGGGGCAGACGGTGGCGATCCCGCGGACGATGCTGGCGGCCGTCTACGTGGGAGAGGGGCGCGTGGAGGCCCGGTCGCTCCCGGTCCCCGCCATCGGCCCCGGCGAGCTGCTGGTGGCTCTCCGCTCGTGCGGGCTCTGCGGGTCCGACATCTACAAGATCGTGCACGGGACCGTCCCGCCCCCCGTGGTGCTGGGCCACGAGATCGTCGGGACGGTGGTGGCAGCCGGTGGCGGCGTCCGGGACTTCTCGCCGGGGAGCCGCGTCGTCGTCGCCCACCACGTCCCGTGCGGGACCTGCCACTACTGCCGCCACGGGAATGTCTCCATGTGCGCGGACTTCCGGGCGAGCAACCTCGACCCGGGGGGATTCGCCCCCTACATCCGGGTCCCGGCGCGCCATGTGGCCGCGGTCACGTTCCCGGTGCCCGAGGCCCTTCCGGACGACGAGGCGGCCTTCACGGAGCCGCTCGCGTCGTGCCTCCGGGCGGTGAAGCGGTCAACCCTGCAGGCGGGGGAGGCTGCCGTCGTCGTCGGCCTCGGCTCGATCGGACTGCTCTTCGTGCAGTTGCTCCACCTCCGCGGGGCGCGCCTTGTCGGGGTGGACCCGCTCCCGGGGCGCCGGGACCTCGCCCGGCGGCTCGGGGCGGAGGCGGTGGCTGACCCGGGCGCCGCGGAGGCGGATGGGGCCGTCCGGGGCCTGAGCGAGGGGCGGGGCGCCGACCTGGTCGTCCTCACGGCGGGGAGCGCCGCCGCCCTCCCCCCCGCCCTCGGGTGGGTGCGGGACGGCGGCGCCCTCTGCTGCTTCGCCCCCCTCGCGCCGGACGCGCCGGTGCCGCTGAACCTGAACCCCCTCTACTACCGGGAATTGACCCTCTTCGGCTCTTACTCCCCCTCGCCGGACGACCTCCGGGAGGCGCTGGATCTCCTGGCCGGGGGGGGCGTCCGGGTCGCGGAACTCATCACCCACCGCCTCCCCCTGAGTGCCCTCGGGGAGGGGGTGGCGGCGGTTCGGGAGCAGCGGGCCCTGAAGGTCATCCTCAGGCCGGACGCGGAGGATGCCTGATGGCACGGTCGGCGCCTCGCCGGGGCGCGTCCATTCCGGCCCGGATGCGGGCCGTGACCTTCCACGGCCCCGGGGACATCCGCTACGGGACGATCCCGGTCCCCCGCCCGGGGCCCGGGGAGGTCCTGGTCCGTGTCGAGGTCGCCCTGACCTGCGCGACGGACGTCAAGACCTTCCGGCGCGGGCACCCGGTCATGATTCAGGAGATCCCCACCGTCTTCGGGCACGAGTTCGCCGGGGCGGTGGCGGCGCTGGGGAAGGGGGTCGAGGGCTTCGCGCTCGGGCAGCGGGTGGTCGCCGCCAACTCGGTCCCCTGCTTCGCGTGCGAGGCCTGCCGGGGCGGACGGGAAAACCTCTGCGACCGGCTCCTCTTCCTGAACGGTGCCTTCGCCGAGTACGTCCGGATCCCGGCTGCGCTCGCGGCGGTGAACCTCCTCCCCCTTCCCGACGACCTGCCCGCCCGGGAGGCGGCCTTCCTGGAGCCGCTCGCCTGCGCGCTGCACGCGCTCGACCGGGCCGGCGTCCGGGCGGAGGACACGGTGGCCATTTTGGGGACCGGCCCCCTCGGCCTCCTGCTCCTGCAGGCCGCGCGCCTGCGGGGCGCGCGCTGCATCGCCGCCGGCCGCGGCACCCTGCGGCTCAGCCGGGCCTATGCCTCCGGGGCGGAGGTCGTCGTGGACGTGGGCGCAAGCCCGGACCCGGTGGCGGCCATCCGGGAGCGGACGGCGGGGGGCCTCGGGCCGGACATCGTGATCGAAGCGGTGGGCCGGCCGGAGGCGTGGGAGCAGGCGGCGGCGATCGTCCGGAAGGGCGGGACCGTGCTCTTCTTCGGTGGCTGCGCCCCCGGGACCGAAATCCGCCTCGACACCCGGCGCCTCCACTATGAGGAGTTGACACTCCTGGGGGTCTTCCACCATACTACCGCGCACGTCCGGCAGGCCCTGCACCTGCTGGCCGGGCGGCGCCTGGCCCTCGAGTCTCTTATCAGCCACGAGATGTCCCTCAAGGACCTCGAGGCAGCCCTCACCGCGATGGAGCGGCGGGAGGCCCTCAAGGTCGCCATCATTCCGTGAGGTTTGGCCCTGAGTTCCCGGGCCCTGCTCCCCGGGGGGCAGCGGCCCTTTTCGACCCACCAGGACGGGGCCGGCGATCCGAGCCACGGCCGGCCCCCCGCGTGCATCAAACCGGGTAGCCATCGGAAGGAGCGGTCCCCGGACGGGATGGGGTTTCCTGTGGAAGCCTCGACCCGCGCCCGGGGCCAGACGAAGGGGGAGGTGTCGTCGGGAGATCCGGGCAATGCATGGATGGGGGAGGAAGGAGAGGGGAGCATGGGGAGCGTGGGGCGGATCGTCTGGCTATGGGCGTTGGTGCTGGCGGTCAGTGCGGCCGGGGCCTGGGGGGAGGAGCAGACCTCCCCGAATGGCGCCGCGGACGGTGACGGGGTCGCGGTGGACGGGGCGGCAAGCGTTGACGGAGTCTCCGGCCCCTGGGAGAAGGCGGGGCGGGGGCTGAGCAACGTCACGCTCGGCTTCCTCGTCGAGTGGCCGAAGACGGTGGTCATGGAGACCGAAGCCCACGGACCGGCCGTCGGCATGACCGTCGGCCTGATCAAGGGCATGGGTCTCGGCGTGGGACGAACCCTCCTGGGGGTCTACGAACTGGTCACATTCCCCCTGCCGAACGGGTCCGACTACGAGCCCGTCATGGACCCCGGGACGCCGTTCTCCGGGGCCCGGACCGTCCGGTTGCTCGACACGCCGGTCCGGTAGGCCGGGCAGCCGTTACAAGGGGACCGCGGGAGGGCCTGTGGAGACAGACCCGCTACCGCGAGGCCGCCGACCCGCGGGCGTCCTCCCGCTCGTGGTTGGCGGCCTCGTGCTAATCTGGCCGGGCGCGGCCGCCGCGCAGGAGGGGCTGGGGTCGCGGCTGGCCCTCACCCTCCCACTTCAGGCGGCTGGCGAGGCCCCGGCGGCCTTCCCCGGCGAGCTGCGGAAGGGCCAGCAGGAGTTCACCTTCGTAGTAGGCTACGGGGAACAAATTGAGGCCCTCGGGGGCGGCCAGGAGGACCGGGAGTTCCTCTTCTTCACGCCCCGGTGGGGGGTGGTCCTGACCGAGCCCCTGGGGAGAAGCTTCTGGCGGGGTGGCCTGGAGTTCCTGACGGAGCCCAGCGCCATCATCACCACAGATACCGGCCCCCGGATCCTCTCGGGGGGGATCGCGGCCCTGGTCAAGTACAACTTCTACACCGGGACCCGCCTGATGCCGTTCCTGGAAGCGGGGGCCGGGTTGATGGTATCCACGGATCGTCTTGAGGGTCAGGGCTCGTCGTTCAACTTCACCCCGCAGGGTGGGGCGGGCTTCCATTTCTTCTTGAGCCGGGAGTGGGCCTTCACCGCGGCCTACCGCTTGTGGCACGCCTCGAACGCCGGGATCGCCGATCCCAACAAGGGAGTGAACGCCCATACTTTTTACGTCGGCCTCGCCTACTTCTTCCCCTAGCCGCTCGCCCCATCTGCGGCGCCGGCGCACCGGAATCCAAGGAGAATGTGCCGCGAGCCGGACGGGCGGCCGTGGCGGGCCGCCGGTCGGCAGATGCCCGCCTCGTCGTCCCACGACCCCGCTCCCTTCATGACCCGTCGGCCGTCCGCGTAGCGGGAAGCCGTCCACTCGAAGACATTCCCGGCGGCGTCGAACATCCCGTAGAAGCTCTGCCCCTGCGGGTAGGCTGTAACGGGGGTCGTAAAGAGCGGGCCGGCCTCCGCGCTGTTCAGGCGGCGCGCGTCCCACGTCATCCCCCACGGGAACCAGCGGCCGTCGGTCCCCCGGGCGGCCTTCTCCCACTCCTCCTGGGTCGGAAGCCGGAGGGCCCGCCCCTCCAGAGTTCCCCGCCACCCGCAGTAGGCCTCCGCGTCCTCCGCACTCACCAGGACAACCGGATGGTCCTCCAGGGCGGGCGGCGTCGCTCCGCCCTGCCAGAGGAAGCGCGTGACTACGGCATCGTAGTCGTGGACGAGGAACCCCTGCGCCAGGTACTCCTCCTTGCGGATCCCGGGCGCCCGATGGCCCGTGGCCCGGACGAAGGCCCGGTACTGGGCGTGGGTCACCAGGAACCGGTCGATTCGGAACGCGGGGAGGGAGACGACCCGGCCCGGCTCGTCATCGTACCAGCGGGCCTGGCGGGCCACGGCGCTACTCGCCCCGTAGGCCCAGGCCCGCTCGGCGGCATCGCTCCCCATGATGAAGGGCCCGGCCGGGATCAGGACCATGGGCGAAACGGGGGGACCGGCGGCAAGCGGGACGCACGCGGCGAGCAGCAGGGGCGCCAGGAGCAGCAGATGCCAGGGGAGGTGCATCAGGAGATGGGGCGCTCCTCTTCGAAGAGCGGAAACGCGGAACGGCGGGTCTTCTCCAGTGCCTCCCGGAGGAGCGAGGCGCCGGGCCCCTCCGCGTCGGCGGCGAGCCTCGCCTCGAAGAAGCGCGTGTAGAAGGAATCCGGATAGACGACGACGCTGGCCCGGAGGCGGAGACCAGCCCGCGAGACCTTCCGCCGGTAGGTGACGGTATGGGCCTTCCCGGG
>JACPAU010000247.1 GCA_016180705.1 Candidatus Methylomirabilota bacterium | reverse complement strand
AGCCCGGGCGAGGTGCGGGAGCGGCTCCAGGTGACCGGCCGCAGGATCTTTACCCTGGATGCGACCCGCATCGCCCTGGAGGAGATGGGGAAGAACTTTCCCAATACCCCGCTCCTCGGCGCCCTGGCGCGCGTAACGGGGGCGATGAGTCTGGAGAGCGTGAAGGGGCAGGTGCGCCGGGAGCTCGGGAAGAAGATCACCCCGCAGGTCCTCGACAGCAACCTCCGGGCGGTGGAGCGGGGCTACCGGGAGGTCCGGGGGGAGGACGCCGGGGGGGTGCCGTCATGAGCGAGGGGGCCAAGCGCGGGTGGAGGGACCTGCCGGCAGGGGCGCTCATCCTGGAGGCGGGCAACGCCGAGCGGTACTTCACCGGGGACTGGCGCACGCAGCGCCCCGTTATCGATCTCCAGAAGTGCACCCACTGCATGCTCTGCTGGTTCTTCTGCCCCGACAGCGCGATCCGCGTCAGCCAGGCGAAGGTGGAGGGGGTGGATTTGGACCACTGCAAGGGCTGCGGCATCTGCGCCGCCGTCTGCCCCGTGAAGATCCGGGCGATCAGTATGGTGGAGGAGACCCAGGCGCTTCGCGCCGGAAAGGATCGGGAATGACCAGGGTGGTGGCGTTGACGGGGAACCAGGCTGCCGCCGAGGCGATGCGGCAGATCCGGCCGGAGGTGTGCGCCGCCTACCCCATCACCCCCTCGACCCAGGTGATGGAGACCTTCGCCCAGTTCGTGGCCGACGGCCGCGTGGACACCGAACTGATCCCGGTGGAGAGCGAGCACTCGGCCATGAGCGCCTGCGTCGGGGCGGCGGCCGCGGGGGCCCGGGTGATGACCGCCACGTCCTCCCAGGGCCTCGCCCTCATGCACGAGGTCCTCTACGTCGCGTCCGGCCTGCGCCTCCCGGTCGTCATGGCGGTCGCGACCCGGGCCCTGTCGGCGCCCATCAACATCCACGGCGACCACAGCGACGCCATGGGCTCGCGGGATGCGGGCTGGATCCAGCTCTACGCCGAGGACGCGCAGGAGGTCTACGACACCCTCCTGCAGGCGGTCCGCATCGCCGAGCACCCCCAGGTCCTCCTGCCCGTGATGGTCTGCTTCGACGGGTTCACCACCAGCCACACCATCGAGCGGCTCGTAATCCTGGAGGACGCCGAGGCGCGGGCATTCGTGGGGGAATACCAGCCGGCCCATCCCCTCCTGGACCTGAAGCGCCCCGTGACCTACGGGCCGCTCGTCCTGCCCGACTACTACACCGAGATCAAGCGTCAGCAGCGGGAGGCCATGGACCACGCGCCCGGGGTCATCCGGGAGGTGGGGAAGGCCTTCGGCGAGCGCTTCGGCCGCTTCTACGGGCTCCTCGAGGCCTTCCACCTGCAGGACGCGGAGGTCGCCCTCCTCCTCATGGGGTCGGCGGCGGGAACGGTCAAGGGCGTCGTTGAGGGCCTCCGGCAGGAGGGGATCAAGGCCGGGGTCCTCCGGCTCCGGGCCTTCCGCCCCATCCCGGCCCGGGAAGTGGCGGCGGCCCTGGCGCCCCTCAAGGCGGTCGCCGTCCTGGACCGGGCCGACAGCGTGGGCTCGCCCGGCGGCCCCCTCTTCACCGACCTGCGGGCGGCGCTGGGAGAGCTGCCCGTCCGTCCGAGAATGGTGGACTACGTCTACGGCCTCGGCGGGCGGGACCTCCTCCCCGAGGATGTCCGCCGGGTCTACTCGCGGCTGGTCCGCCTCGCGGCAGGGGAGGGGGAGGACGAGGCAGTCTGCCAGTATCTCACGGTCCGCGAGGCCCCCCGGCCCCTGTCTCCCGTTGGAGGTGCATGATGGCCGCTCAAAAGGCGACGATCGCCGCCATCCGGTCCCCCTCGGTGAAGGAACTGTCCCTTCACCCGGATCTCCTGTCGGGGGGGCACCGGCTCTGCGCCGGGTGCGCCGAATCCATCATCGTGCGGCAGGTCCTGCTGGCGGCGCAGGCCCCGGTGGTGGTCATCAACGCCACCAGCTGCCTCGAGGTGGCCACGACCATCTACCCCTACACGGCCTGGCGGGTCCCCTGGCTGCACAGCCTCTTCGAGAACGCCGCCGCCACGGTGAGCGGGGTGGAGGCCGCGTGGCGGGCGCTCCAGCGCCGCGGGAAGATCCCGGAGGAGCGGATCGCCTTCATCGTCTTCGCCGGGGACGGGGGGACCTACGACATCGGCCTCCAGTCCCTCTCGGGCGCCCTGGAGCGGGGACACCGGTTCCTGTACGTGTGCCTGAATAACGAGGCGTACATGAACACCGGGATCCAGCGCTCCAGCGCCACCCCCCTCGGCGCCCATACGACCACCACGCCGGCCGGGGAGGTGATCCCGGGGAAGCTCCAGTGGCGCAAGGACCTCACCGGGATCATCGCGGCGCACCGGATCCCCTATGTGGCCCAGACGGCGCTGACCCCCCAGCCGCTCACGGACCTGACCACGAAGGTCCGGCGGGCCCTCGAGGCGGACGGGCCGTCCTTCCTCAACGTCTATTCGCCCTGCAACCGGGGCTGGCGGTTCGAGCCCGCGGACACGATCCGGATCAGCCAGCTCGCCGTGGAGACCTGTTACTGGCCCCTCTTCGAGGTGGTGGAGGGGGAGTGGCGGCTCACCTACACCCCGCGGGAGAAGAAGCCGGTAGCCCAGTGGCTCGAGGCCCAGGGCCGCTTCCGTCATCTGCTGAAGCCGGAGCACCGGCACGTGATGGACGAGATCCAGGTCTGGGTCGACCGGGAATGGGAGAGCCTGCTGGCCCGGACCGGTCGTGCGGCAGCGAAGCGCGACGAGGCGCCGCCGCGCCCGGCGCCAGGGCACCGGCCCGAGCGGGCCGAGCCGCCGCAGACGGCCCGCGCGGCGCAGGGAGAGGGCGGAGCCGCGCGCTGTCCATGCGGGGCGTCATCCCCCGGTGTCCAGTGGGGATGCCTCTTCTGCGGACGGGTCTGCTGCCCCCGGTGCGCCTATTCCCCGGAGGGCCTGACAGTCTGCGCACGCTGTGCCCGGGACCTCTTCGGGATCGCGGAGCCTCCGGCCCTGGCCAGCGCGGAGCGAAGATGGATTTCCAGGGAGTGATCCCGCACAGGGGGTGAGCCATGCAAGAGGTGAAGCGGATCCTGGTCGCCACGGACCTTTCCCCGGCATCCGAACCGGCGCTCCGGTCGGCGGCCGCGCTGGCCATCCGGATGGACGCCGCGCTCCTGCTCCTGCACGTCCTGCCCGAGAGGGAGTTGGAGGAACTGGGCAGGTCCCACCAGCCACGGCACCCGGTGGACCTGATCTACAGCGATCTCGAGGTGAGCGTGCGGGAACAGTACCGCCGGGCGGTGCCGGACGAGGTTCGCCGGTTCCTGCACACGGAGGTGCTGGTGGTGCCGGGGGTCCCGGCCGAGGAAATCGGCAGGACCGCCACCCTGAAGGGCGCGGACCTGATCGTCACCGGCACGCACGGCCGCACCGGGCTCCGGCGGGTCCTCATGGGCTCGGTCGCCGAGCAGGTCCTGCGGTCCGCTTCCTGCCCGGTGCTCACCGTTCGGCCCCTGGAGCTGCGCGAGGCGGCCTGAGGGAGAGAAGGGCGAAGGGGGGGAGATGAAGATCCGGCGGATCCTGTACGCGACCGACTTCTCCGAGAATGCGGAGGTGGCCTGGCCCCATGCCCTGGAGATGGGGCAGCAGCTCGGCGCATCGGTCCTCCTGCTCCATGTGATCCCGGCCCCCGCCATGGTCCCCGAGACCTTCCTCGCGGCGGAGCAGTGGGCGGAGATCTTCGCCGCCCAGCGGCGGGAGGCGGAGGCGAAGCTCCGGGCGGTCGCGGCCGAGGCTCAGGGGGTGAAGGCCGAGGTCCTGGTGACCCGGGGGGTGCCGTTCCTGGAGATCGCCCGGGTCGCGGCGCAGCGCAAGGCGGACCTGATCGTCATGGGGACCCACGGGCGGACGGGCCTGGTGCATGCCCTCATGGGCAGCGTGGCGGAGCGGGTCGTTCGCATCGCCCCCTGCCCGGTCCTGACGGTCCGGCACGCCGCCATGCAGGTCGCGGCCGCCTGACGCACCGCCCGCCGCCGGCGGGGGCATAATTTCCTTGACACCCGCCGAAATGGGATGGTAACTGTGAATAAAGTCGCGTGGTTCTTCGGAAAACCCGGACACGGACCGGTAGGCCTTCAGGGACGCCCTCTCGGGGGCGTTTTTCGTGTCGGAAGGGCCCTCGGAGGCCCCTTCATGCAGGGCCAGGCCTGCCAGCCACGCCGGCTCACCACCCACCCGGGGCAGGGGAACACGGATGGCGGCGGACTACGCATACCCGGGCTTCTTCCTCCTGGTCGGCGTCCTCTTCGTCATCTTTAATATTGACATCCTGAGCCGGCTCATCCGGCCCTCCGCCCCGAACCCCGACAAGCTCTCCACCTACGAGTGCGGCGAGGAGCCGATCGGGGAGGGGTGGATCCGCTTCCACGTCCGCTACTACCTGTACGCCCTCATTTTCATCGTCTTCGCGGTGGAGACCATCTTCCTCTTCCCCTGGGCCGTGGTCTTCAAGTCCCTCGGGCTGTTCGCCTTCATCGAGATGATGATCTTCATCGCGATCCTGCTCGTCGGCTTCGCCTACGCCTGGGCCAAGGGCGCGCTGGAATGGGTCTGATCCAGAACCTCCCCCCCGGGGTCCTCACGACCTCCCTCGACTGGCTCTTCAACTGGGCCCGGAAGTCCTCCCCCTGGCCCATGACCTTCGGGCTCGCCTGCTGCGCCATCGAGATGATGGCCACCGGG
>JACPAU010000246.1 GCA_016180705.1 Candidatus Methylomirabilota bacterium | reverse complement strand
GAACGCGACGGCCCTCGACGTGTTCCGGAAGCGCGGCTTCGAGGAGGTGGCGCGGTTCGAGCGCAACGTCGTGGACCCGACGGGCAAGTACCACGATCTCGTGGTCCTGCACCTGGACCTCGCCCAGGGGGGCTGAGCCCCCGGGCGGGGCAGGAGGGGCCGCGAGGGGGCGGGGCCCTCCCGGGACCGGGAGCGGCCCGAGGGTGCGAGGGAGAGAGGACAGTGGTGATGGAGGAGGGGCAACCATGGTGACCGGGTATCCCAAGACCGTGCGACTCCAGTCCGGGCTGGCCGTCACCATCCGGCCGATGGTCAAGGAGGATGGGGACAAGCTCTATGCCTTCTTCGGCCGGGTCCCGCGGGCAGATCGGCTCTTCCTGCGCGACGACGTGTCCCGGCGGGACGTGATCGACGCGTGGGCGCGGGAGCTCGATTACGACAAGGTCCTCCCGCTGCTGGCGGAGGTGGGGGAGAAGATCGTGGGCGACGCCACCCTCCACCGCCGCCCGGGCGGCTGGACGAGCCACGTGGGCAAGGTCCGCATCGTGACCGACGAGAACTACCGGGGAATCGGTCTCGGGACGGTCCTGCTCGAGGAGGTGATCGCCGTCGCGAAGAAGGCGGGCCTGGAGCTGCTCGTGGCCGAGGTGATGGCCAACCAGACTGCGGCAATGGCCGCCTTCAAGAGGCTGGGTTTTGAGAAGGAAGCGCTCTTCAGCAACCACGTGAAGGACCAGGCGGGGAAGTCCCACGACCTGGTGGTGATGATCAAGAACCTGATGGCCGAGCCGGCCCCGGTGTTCTTCTAGCGGGCCCGGCGCCGGGACGGCTCTCCGCGGGTAAAGCGGCGGGGGGCCGTTCCGGTGGAACTCTCCTTGCCCAACTCCCGGGGCACCGGATAGTATCCCCGAGGGGACACGCCCCAGAAGGGAGGGTATCGTCCATGCGGCGGACCATCGGACTGACGCTCGCCCTCCTGCTGCTCCTCCCCCTGGCAGGCTGGGGGGAGGGGGAGCGGGGGAGGGCCGGGTCCACGACCGTGGGGAACATGGAGATCGTCCTGTACGTCTGGGGTCCCCGGGAGCTCGTCGGCCCGAGGGCCCACGCTGGGCCGGAGCCCGGGCAGCCCGTGACCCATCACCTGGACGTCACCGTGTTCGATCCGTTGCGGCGGCTCTACATCCCGTACCTGAACGTCCGGGCCACCGTCATTGACATGACCACGCGTCGGGAGTCCACCGTGGATCTGGAGCCGATGATCGGGGAGTGGGTGCACTATGGAGCCAACATCTCCCTCCCCCACCCCGGGCGATACTCCATCGTCGTGAACATCAAGCCCCCCGACATCACCCGGTACAAGCACCTGGCGGATGTCTGGAGCACGCCGGCCCAGGTCGCCTTCGAGTACACCTACCGGTAAGGAGGGCCGGCCGAGGCCAGGGGAGGCTCGGGATGGCCGAACGCCTCGTCCTGCTCTTCTCCCGTGCGGAGATCGCGCGACGGGTCCGGGAGCTGGCCGCCGCCATCAGCGCGGAGTACGCCGGCGGGGACCTGGTCCTGGTCGGGATCCTGCGCGGGGCCTTCGTCTTCCTGGCCGATCTGATTCGCTCCCTCACGGTCCCGGCGGCGGTGGACTTCATCGGGGCGGCGAGCTACGGGACCCGCGCCGAGACCTCGGGGGAGGTGGCGATCACCAAGGCACTCCAACTCCCGGTCGCCGGACGGGATGTCCTCCTCGTGGAGGACATCGAGGATACCGGGATCACCCTGAAGGCCATCCTGGACCGCGTGGCGCGGGAGCACCCGCGCTCCGTCAAGGTCTGCACCCTGATCGACAAGAAGGAACGGCGGGCGGTGGATGTGAAGTTGGACTTCGTCGGGTTCGAGATCTCCCGGGGCTTCATCGTCGGCTACGGGATTGACTACGCCGAGCGCTACCGCCACCTGCCGGACATCTACCGGATCGAGGGGCTCGACTGAAGAGGCCCGGTGGGAATGCGCGACGACGTGAGGACCCTCGCGGAGGCCATTGACGCCGGCGCGCTCCGGCGCGAGGCCGACTGCCTCCTGGAAGGAGTGCGGCTGCTCAACGTGTTCACCGGGGAGATCGCCCGGACCAACGTGGCGGTCGCCGGGGGGCGGATCGTCGGGATCGGGGAGGCCTACCGCCGGGCCCGGGAGACCTTTGCCCTCGACGGGCGCTACCTGCTCCCGGGGCTCATCGAGGGCCATATCCACGTGGAGAGCAGCCTCCTGACCCCGGAGGGGTTCGCCGAGGCCGTGGTCCCGCGGGGGACCACCACGGTGGTGGCGGACCCGCATGAGATCGCCAACGTGCTCGGGGTGGAGGGCGTGCAGTACATGCTGCGGGCGAGCCAGGGCCTCCCCCTGGACTGCTTCTTCCAGGCCCCCTCCTGCGTCCCGAGCAGCCCGCTCGAGACGGCCGGGGCCTCCCTGGGGCCGCCGGAGGTGGCGGCGCTCTTGGCGGAGGAGCGGATCCTGGGGTTGGCCGAGATGATGGACTACCCCGGCGTCATCCGGGGGCGGCCGGAGAACCTGGAGAAGATCCTGGCGGCCCGCTCCCGGGGTAAGGTCGTGGACGGCCACGCGCCGGGCCTCACGGGGGAGGGGCTCGTCGCCTATCTTACCGCCGGCATCGGGACCGACCACGAGTGCACGACGCTGGAGGAGGCCAGGGAGAAGCTCCGCCTGGGGATGCGGATCATGATCCGGGAAGGCTCCCAGGCCAAGAACATGGCGGACCTCCTCCCCCTCGTCCGGCCGGAGAGCGCGCGGCGCTTCCTCCTCGTCAGCGACGACCGGGAGGCCCAGGACCTCCTCCGGGAGGGCCACCTCGACGCGCTCCTGCGGAGGGCCGTCTCCCTGGGCCTGCCGCCCCACTTGGCGGTCCAGATGGTCACCCTGAACCCGGCGGAGGCGTTCGGCCTCTCCGACCGGGGGGCCGTCGCCCCGGGCCGCATCGCGGACCTCGTGCTGGTGGACAGCCTGCAGGACTTTACGCCCCTGCTCGTTTTCAAAGAAGGTCGGCTCGTCGCCCGGGAAGGCCGTCTCCTCCAGGAGCTGCCCCGCCTGCAGGACCCCGCCACCCTGAAGGCCGTCCAGGTGGGGCCGCTCAGCGCGAAGCGCCTGCGCCTCACGACGTCCGGGAGCAGGGTCCGCGTGATCGAGGTCGTGCCGGGCCAGATCGTGACGCGCGGGCTCGTCTTGGAGGCTCCCATGGCCGATGGGGAGGTCCGCGCCGATCCAGCGCGGGACGTCCTCAAGCTGGCGGTGCTGGAGCGACACGGGAAGACCGGGAACGTGGGCCTCGGCCTTGTCCGCGGCTTCGGCCTCCGGGAGGGAGCCCTGGCCTCCTCGATCGCTCACGATTCCCACAACCTCATCGCCGTCGGGGTGGACGACCGGGACCTCCTGGCGGCCCTCGAGGAGGTCATCCGGATGAGGGGAGGGCTGGCGGTGGCGGCGGGCGGGACGGTGCGCGCCTCCCTCGCCCTGCCGGTGGCGGGGCTGATGAGCCCCGAGCCCGCCGAGAAGGTGGGCGCCGCGATGGACCGCCTCTGCGGGAGGGCGCGGGACCTCGGCTCTCCCCTGCCCAACCCGTTCGCGGTGCTCTCCTTCCTGGCCCTGCCGGTCATTCCCGAGCTCCGGCTGACCGATCGGGGGCTCGTGGACGTGGGGAGGGGGGAACTGGTCCCGCTCGCCGCGGACTAATACAAACGACAGAACGAAAGTGACAAGGTCCGGGTCCTGTCGCCGGCGCCGCCCCGGCCCCCGGCCCCTGTGGGGACCCCCCCGTGGTTCCCCCCATCGGCTAAAGACCGCTGGGACCCCCCTCCGCTACGGGGGCCAGGGAGCGGCATCCGGCGCCACCCGGACTCTGTGTCACACAATTTATGTCGTTTGTATTAGAGGGGGGCGCGGGCATGAACCCCGCGAGAGGGATTCACGCAGCAGATCTGGACCGAGGCGTATTGCGGGGAGCAATTTTTTGGCGCGGAGCCTTGCAGGCCTCCGCACCGTGACTGATATTGAAGGTGGCCCCCGGGAGGTTCGGGGCGAGCCTGAGTTGAAGCGCCCCCGACAGATCGCTCGGGAGTCCGGGCGCCTGCGGGGAAAGTCAGGACCCCTCTAGGGGAATCAGGCCGCCCCCGGGTCACCTGGGGGCATCGGTCTTTCTGGGGGGAGAGCCGACTCCGGGCGAACGCCTCGACGTCCGGTTGGGGGGTTCAAGCGGAGGCGGACAAGAGGCAAGCAGATTCACCCTCCTCGATCCTGTGTCGCAGCTCCTCGACCCGCCCGAGCCGCTCCAGGGTCTCGACGATCCGTTCCTCCGTCCCCCAGTCGCTCCACGACACTCCCGAGACCGGCAGGACCGCCAGGTGGCTCGGTACCTTGGCGAGGAGATCTCGGGAGATGTTGCTGACCGGGAGGCGCCGGTAGAGCCGGTCGAGGCCGCCGGGGGATGCCAGCCCACCGGGGGACACTCCCGCCCGGGCGAAAGGCTCGTACACCTCGGGCAGGTAGCGCCGGAAGAGGCCGAGCAACCGGCGCACTTTGCCGATCAGGACGAAGCAGTTCCAGAGACACCCGGCCCGGTAGAGGGCCGCGGCCGTGGCAGCATCCGGCTTTTCCCAGAAGCCCCGGATCCGGAACAGCCCGAGCCCGCCAGGGCTCGGCAGTATCGGCCCCGGCTCGATCCAGCCGTAGTCGGTTTCCGGGCCTTCCGGCGCGATCCCCAGGAGGATCAGGAGGTCCGGGTCGGCCTCCACC
>JACPAU010000245.1 GCA_016180705.1 Candidatus Methylomirabilota bacterium | reverse complement strand
TCCCCCTCAAGCCCCAGTGGGGGTGGGGGAAGATCCTGGGCGAACTCTTCGAGGCCGCCGTAGAGCCCCTCCTCGTCCAGCCGACCTTCATCCTGGACTTCCCGGTGGAGGTATCCCCGCTGGCTAAGCAGAAGGAGGACGATCCCCGGTTCGTCCAGCGGTTCGAACTCTTCGTGGGGGGGCTGGAGATCGCGAACGCCTACACCGAGCTCAACGACCCGGCGGAGCAGCGCCGCCGGTTCCAGGAGCAACTGGCCGCGCGGGAGCGGGGGGACGAGGAGGCGCACGCGATGGACGAGGACTTCGTCCGGGCTCTGGAGTACGGGATGCCCCCCACCGCGGGGGAGGGGATCGGGGTGGACCGCCTGGTCATGCTCTTCTCCGACGCCCCCTCCATCCGGGAGGTCATCCTGTTCCCGCTCCTCCGCCCCGAGGCGTAGCGGATGCCGTACGAACTGTTCATCGGGCTCCGGTACCTGCGCTCCCGGCGGCCCTCCACTCTGGTCTCATTCATCACCGTGATCTCGACCCTCGGGGTGGCCCTCGGCGTCCTGGCCCTCATCGTGGTGATCGCCGTCATGAGCGGCTTCGAGCGGGAGCTCCGCGAGAAGATCCTGGGGACGAAGTCGCACGTCCTGGTCCTCAAGGCGGGAGACGGGATGCTCGGCGAGCCGGCCCGCATCGTGCAGGCGGTCCGCGCCGTCCCCGGAGTCGCCGCGGCCTCCCCCTTCACCCTGCACCAGGTGATGCTCGTGTCGGCCCGGGGGGTCGCGGGGGCGGTCCTCCAGGGGATCGATCCGGCCAGCAAAGGGGAGGTGGGGGACCTGGCCAAGGCGCTGCGCCTGGGCTCATTGGCCGATCTCGCTCCGGCTCCCGTTGCCGGGCGCGACCGCGAAGCGCCCCTCGACGGGGTCCTCCTGGGCCGGACGTTGGCCTTCACGCTGGGCGTGACGGTGGGGGAACCGGTCACGGTCCTCTCCCCCCTCGGGGGCGGGATCAGCCCCCTGGGGGTGACCCCCCGCCTGAAGCGCTTCCGGGTGGCCGGGGTCTTCTCGGTGGGCATGCACGAGTACGACAGCGGTCTCGCCTACGTCGCCATCCCGGCCGCCCAGCAGTTCTTCCGCCTCGGGGAGGCGGTGACCGGGGTGGAAGTGAGGCTGCACGACTTCTGGCGGGCGGGCGAGGTGGCCGAAGCGATTCAGGAGCGCCTGGGGCCGCCGCACTACGCCCGCACGTGGATGCAGATGTACCAGCCGCTCTTCTCCGCCCTGCGGCTGGAGAAGATCACGATGTTCGTCATCCTCGTGATGATCGTGGTGGTGGCGTCCTTCGGGATCGTCAGCACCCTGAGCATGGCGGTCGTGGAGAAGCGCAAGGAGATCGCCATCCTGAAAGCCATGGGGGCCACTGCGGGGAGCATCCTGAAGGTTTTCCTGGTCAAGGGGCTGGTCATCGGGTTGGCCGGGACCGCCCTGGGGGTGGCCGGCGGCCTCTCGATCACCTTCAACCTCGACCCGATTGTGGCCTTCCTGGAGCGGCTGCTCGGGGTCCGCGCCTTCCCGGCGGAGGTCTACTTCCTGGACCGGCTTCCGCACCAGGTCAACCCCGGGGACCTGGGAACCATTTTGCTCTGCAGCCTGGCCATCGCCTTCCTGGCGACCGTCTATCCGGCCCTCCAGGCCTCCCGGCTTGACCCGGTGGAGGCGATGCGCTATGAGTGACCTCATCCGGGCCCGGGACCTCCACAAGCACTTCCACCGGGCCGGGGAGACCCTCCACATCCTGAAGGGCGTCTCCCTCACGGTGTCGGCGGGGGAGTTCGTCGCTATCGTTGGCCCGTCCGGCGCCGGCAAGAGCACGCTGCTGCACCTGCTCGGGGCCCTGGATCGGCCGACCGGGGGGGAGCTCTACTACGGGGACCGGCCGCTCTGGACCTTGCCGGACGGGGAGTTAGCGGCGTTCCGCAGCCGGACGGTTGGCTTCGTGTTCCAGTTCCATCACCTGCTGCCCGAATTCTCGGCCCTGGAGAACGCCATGATGCCGGCCCTCATCGGGAGGCGGCCGGCGGCGGAGGCGGCGGAAGCGGCACGGGCCTTGCTTGTCCGGGTAGGGCTGGGAGAGCGGCTCCGGCATCGTCCCGGGGAACTCTCGGGGGGGGAGCAGCAGCGGGTGGCGGTCGCCCGCGCCCTGGTGAGTTCCCCCAGGGTCGTCCTGGCGGACGAGCCGACGGGGAACCTGGACCGGAAGACCGGCGAGGAGGTCTTCGCCCTTCTCCGGCTGTTCAATCGGGAGCAGGGGGTTGCCCTGGTCCTGGTGACCCACAATGAGGCGCTGTCCCGCCAGGCTGACCGCGTGCTCCGGCTGGAGGACGGGCGCCTGGTGACCGGGGGGGCGGGGCCCGAAAGGGACTAGCCCCACATCCGGGCTGATGCTATACTCGGGGGCGATTGCGGGGGCGCCTGCGCGGGGCCGGCCCCGGCCGACAGCCACAAGGGGGAGAGGGGGCGAGGGACCGGACATGTTCGAGCGGTTCACGGAGCGGGCCCGCAAAGTCATCATCCTGGCGCGCGAGGAAGCCATCCGGCTCGGGCATACCTTCGTGGGCACCGAGCACCTGCTCCTGGGGCTCATCCGCGAGGGCGACGGCCTGGCGGTCGCCATCCTCAAGAAACTGAACGTGAACATGGCGGCCGTGAAGGCCGACGTGGAGAAGATCGTCTCCGTCGGTTCGGAGGTGGCTCCGGCCGGCGAGATCCCCTTCACCCCGCAGGCCAAGAAGGTCCTGGAGTACGCCATCTCGGAGGCCCGCTCGCTCGGCCACAACTACATCGGGACCGAGCACCTCCTCCTCGGCCTGATCCGGGAGGGGGAGGGGACCGCGTCGCTCGTCCTGCGGGACTTCGGGGTCACAGTGGCCTCGGCCAAGGCCCAGGCCCAGGAGCTCCTGGGGGAGCAGGCGACGAAGGCGACGGCCTCGGCGCGCACGCCGGCGCTGGACGAGTTCGGCCTGGACCTCACGGCGTTAGCCCGCCAGGGCAAGCTGGACCCGGTCATCGGCCGCGAGGCGGAGATCGAGCGGGTCATCCAGATCCTCAGCCGCCGGACGAAGAACAACCCGGTCCTCATCGGCGAGGCCGGGGTCGGCAAGACGGCCATCGTGGAGGGGCTGGCCCAGCGGATCGTGGCCAGCAACGTCCCCGAGACCCTGCTCCGCAAGCGCGTCATCATGCTGGACCTCCCCGGGATGGTGGCCGGGACGAAGTATCGGGGCCAGTTCGAGGAACGGCTGAAAGCGGTCATCAAGGAGATCCAGCAGGCCCAGAACGTGGCCCTCTTCATCGACGAGCTCCACACCCTGGTGGGGGCCGGGGCCGCCGAGGGGGCCATCGACGCCAGCAACATGCTCAAGCCGGCGCTGGCCCGGGGCGAGATCCAGTGCATCGGCGCCACCACCATGGACGAGTACCGGAAGTACATCGAAAAGGACCGGGCGCTGGAGCGCCGCTTCCAGACCATCCTGGTGGGACCGCCCAGCGTGGACGAGACGATCCGGATCCTCCGGGAGATCAAGGACCGCTACGAGGCCCACCACTCCGCGATCATCACCGACGAGGCGGTCCGGGCCGCCGCCCGGCTCTCGCAGCGCTACATCGCCGACCGCTTCCTGCCCGACAAGGCCATCGACGTGATCGACGAGGCCGGCTCCCGGGCGCGCCTGAAGAGCCTGATGCTCCCGCAGGAGCTGCGGGAGATGGAGAACGAGGTGGAGCGCCTCCGCACCCAGAAGGAGGACGCCATCCGGACCCAGGCCTTCGAGGTGGCGGCCCGCCTGCGGGACGCCGAGCGGAAGATGCGGGCAGACCTGGACGACCGGAAGGCGAAGTGGAAGGAGCAGAAGGCGAAGGAGAAGATCATCGTCGACGATGAGGACATCGCCTACATCGTCTCCAAGTGGACGGGCATCCCCCTCTTCCAGATCGAGGAGGAGGAGTCCTCCAAGCTCCTCCGGATGGAGCTGGAGCTGCAGAAGCGGGTGGTCGGACAGGTCGAGGCCATCGAGGCCGTCACCCGGGCCATCCGCCGCTCCCGATCGGGGTTGAAGAATCCGAGCCGGCCCGTCGGGTCCTTCATCTTCCTCGGCCCGACCGGGGTCGGGAAGACCGAGTTGGCCAAGGCGTTGGCCGAGTTCCTCTTCGGGACCGAGGAGGCCATCGTCCGGGTGGACATGTCGGAGTACATGGAGCGCTTCTCCGTCTCCCGCCTCATCGGGGCGCCCCCGGGCTACATCGGGTACGACGACAGCGGCCAGCTGACCGAGAAGGTCCGGCGGCGGCCCTTCTCGGTGGTCCTGCTGGACGAGATCGAGAAGGCCCACCCGGAGGTCTTCAATCTCCTCCTCCAGATCCTGGAGGACGGCCACCTGACCGACTCCTACGGGCGGAAGGTGGATTTCAAGAACGCGATCCTGATCATGACCTCCAACATCGGCGCCCGGCAGATCGGGCACCAGGCTCCCCTCGGGTTCACGAAGGGCGGAGAAGAGCAGACCTACTCGCGGATGAAGGATACGGTGCTCGGCGAGCTGAAGAAGGCCTTTAACCCCGAGCTGCTGAACCGGATCGACGAGGTCATCGTCTTTCACCCGCTCACCAAAGAGCACCTGAAGCAGATCGTGGATCTGATGCTCAAGCGCCTCCAGGTCCAGCTGGACGAGCGGAAGCTCACGCTCGCCGTCGCGGACAACGCGAAGGACTTCCTGATCGAGAAGGGCTTCGACCCCACGTACGGCGCCCGCCCGCT
>JACPAU010000023.1 GCA_016180705.1 Candidatus Methylomirabilota bacterium | reverse complement strand
ACGAGGAAGGCGACACCGAGGGCGAAGGCGGCGGCGCCCGCCACGACCAGGCGGAAGGCGCGCTCGGACAGTTGAAGGCGCCGCGCCGTCGCCGAGGCACCGGGCAGGAAGAGGATGGTGTAGGATCTGCGAGCCATACGCGTGTTTGGATGAGCGGCTGGGGTCGGACCGAGCAAACGGGTTACCCTAGCACGCCCCGGAAAATGGTGTCAAGGACGGCCCACTCCGGCCCGTCCCCATTCACTCCTGCTGCATCACCACCACGTCGAAGCCGGTCCCGGCGACGGCCTCGGCGGCGACGTGCGCCTCCTGGCGGTTCGGGTAACTGCCCATCCGGACCCGGTAGACGGTCTCGCCGTCGATCTCCGCCGGGACCATGTACACGCCGTTGAAGCGCTGCTGGAGCGTCCGGGCGAGAGCGGTGGCGTTCTCCAGGGTCGTGAAGGAGCCGAGCTGCATCGTGAAGCGGCCGGCCTGCGGGGCGGGCGAGGGGGTCGGACCGAGCGGGATCGTCGCGGCGACCGCGGTCGGGCCGGCCGCGAGCATCCGGACCCGGACCGGGGCCACCCCCTCCCCGAGCAAGCCCAGGACCCGGGCCGCCCCGTAGGAGAGGTCAATGATCCGCCCGGCGATGAAGGGCCCCCGGTCGTTGACCCGGACCTGGATGCTCCGCCCCGTCTCCAGGTGAATGACCTCCACCCACGTCCCGAGGGGGAGCGTCTTGTGGGCGGCCGTCATCTGGTACATGTCGTAGACCTCGCCGCTGGCCGTCCGGCGGCCGTGGAAGTCCTTGCCGTACCAGGAGGCGAGGCCGACCTGCCCGTCCCCGCCCGCCGGGGGCCAGGGGGCGACCGTCGTCGCCGGCCCGGCGCAGGCCGCGAGGGCCAGGCCGAGCGCACACGCGCCGAGGGGGAGGAGGCTCCGCCGCATCAGGCCTCTCCCAGGCGCCGGATGATGGGCGGGATGAGAGCCGTGGCCAGGTCGGTCCGGGAGCCCCCGCCGAGCACGGTGAGCAGCCGCCCGCCCGAGGCGTGATCGGCCACGCGACAGGCGAGATCTGCCAGCCCCGTGAAGCACCGGGCGCTCAGCCCCATGTCCCCGTAATCCCCCCGGTGCCCGTCGAAGCCGAAGTACCAGACGGTGAGGTCCGGCCGGAAGGCCGGCGCGCGCGCGGCGAAGCCGGCCTCCGCGGTCTCGAGGTAGCGGGCGTCCGCGTCCTCACCGCTCCAGAGCGCCTCCGGCAGCGCCACGTCCACCTTGGTCCCGTCGGGCGAGAGGAAGCCCGTCCCGCAGATGCAGACGTGCAGCACCTCCGGGTCCTCCGCGGTCAGGTCGCGCGTCCCGTCCCCGTGATGGGCGTCGGTGTCCAGGATCGCGAACCGGCGGACGTTCCGCGTCGCCCGCAGGTGGGCGATCGCGATGACCACGTCGTTGTAGCAGCAGTAGCCGCCGAAGTAGTCCCGGCCTGCGTGGTGCCCGCCCGCCCCGATGAAGGCGAAGGCCCGCTCGAAGATGCCGGCCGCGAGTGCCTCGGCCGCCGCCACCACGCCCCCCACGGAGGCGCGCGCCGTGCTTCAGAGGGGATCGGCCTCCACCGCCGGGATGAGCCGCGGGTCGTGGACCCGCAGGATCCACTCGTCGGGCGCCTCGGGGCACGTCAGAAGCCGGAAGGCCGGCTCCCGAAGGAGCGGCTCGAGCGCCCCCGGAAAATCGGCCAACCGGCGCCCGACGGTCAGGTACGACCGCCGGCTGAAGGACGGATGGTAGAAGATGCCCACCCGTTTCATGGCAAGCAAGCGCCGTGCCACCGGTCAGCCGGCAGCCTCCGCCCGGGCCAGGAGTTCGACGAGGCGGTCCACCACGAAGGCGAACAGGCGCTCCCCCAGGGCGGCCGAGGCCCGGCTCGCGTCCCCCATGAGGCCGCTCGGGAAAAGGCGCTCCGGATGGGGCAGGGCCTGGAACGGCGGGAAGTCGGGGCGGCTCGCCTGAGGCGGTTCCCCGCGGACCGCCCCCGGCTCCAGCGTGAGCATCAGGGAGGTCTCGGCGGCGCCGGCGTGCCCATCCCGGGCGATCCCGTGCTCGGCCAGGATGGGCCGGAGGAAGTCGCTCGTGCAACAGGTGAGAATGGTGAGGCCCCCGTCTCCCTCGACGAGGCGCAGCGCCGCCTGCCGCAGCGCCACCATGTGCGCCTCCCCGGCGTGCCCGGAGAAGACGAGAAAGCGCCTGAGCCCGTGGGCGGCGAAGCCCTGGAGGACCTCCAGGGCCAGCCGCTCCACGGTCTCGTAGGAGATGGAGACGGTGCCGGGGAAGCGACGCGTCGTCCGGCAGAGGCCGTAGGGGATCGGCGCGGCCACGAGGGCCCCCGTCCGCTCGGCGACGGCGGCGGCGATTCGCTCGGCCTGCAGCGTGTCGGTGCCGACCGGCAGGTGGGGCCCGTGCTCCTCCGTCGCCCCGACCGGGAGGATGAGCCAGGGGTTGCGCGCGACCGCGGCCTCGAACTCCCGCATCGTGAGGGCCGTGACGTGGGGCATCACTCCCACCGCTCGGGGAGCGGGAGGTTGAGCGGGTTCGCCACCCAACGCTCCCGGCAGGCGCGGCAGAGCCGGTAGAGCCGCTTCAGGTACACCTCCTCCTCCACGTAGGTCGTCCCCTCCCCGGCGGCCGCCTCCTCCAGCTCCTCCAGAAGGGCCTGGAGTTCCGCCTCCAGGAGTTCCGCGTCCAGGTCGCGGAGCGTCCCGTCGAAGTCGGCGTACGCCTCGAGGCGGAGGACCCAGGCCGGCTCTCCCGGCGGGAGGTCCCGCCCGCATCGGTCGCAGCGGCGCTCCATCGCTCCGCGGGGATCCGGCTCAGGACCGGAAGAGGCTGAGGGTGGGGGGTGGGGGGCCCGGGGGCGCGGCGCCGGTCTCCAGGAGGACGGCGACCTCGTCGCAGTCGTGGAACTTGCTGCACTTCAGGCAGTCCTTCCAGATCTTCTGCGGGAGGTCCATCTTGTCCACCACCTGAAACCCGAGCCGCGTGAAGAACTCCGGCTTGTAGGTGAGGGCGAAGACCCGGGCGATGCCGAGCGCCGCTGCCTCCTCCAGGCACGCGCGCGTGAGGCCCTTGCCGATCCCCTTCCCGTGGAAGTCGCGGTGGACGGCCAGCGACCGGATCTCCGCCAGGTCCTCCCAGTACACGGCGAGGGAGCAGACCCCCACGATCTCGCCCCCCTCCTCCCAGACCGTGAACTCCCGGACCCGCTCGTAGATCTCGTTGAGCGAGCGGGGGAGCATCTCCCCCATGCTGGCGTAGGCGTTGATCAGGCGCTGGATCGGCCGCACGTCGCGGATCTGCGCCTTCCGGACCATCGCGTCCCTCGCACCCCCTGCGGGCCCGGCGCCGCCGGCGCGGGACCCCGCCCGTTTACCTCTTCTACCCGATTCCACCCTCGGAGTCCACCCCCCCGGGCGGTCGCCATCCTGGAGGCCAAAGTCGAGGGTCCCCCCCTTTCCACGGGCTCGACCGGGGCTTTGAAAACCCGCTTGCAAAACCCTTAGGACTTTGAAAGAATGTGCCAAGATTTTTTCAAAGCCTCTATTGTGCGAAAACGCCCAACCAACCTGTCGATTACGCCCATGAATCCGGAAGACTTCCGATCGGCCAGGGCGGGCAAGGCGGTCCGGACTCCCCAAGGGTACTGGGCGTTCGTCCCCGCCCCGCTCCCCCCCGAGCTGATCTATGAGCCGGACCTGGTTCTGGTCCTCTCACAGGCCGACGCGGCCCTCAGCGAACTCTCCGGTCTTGGCCGGCATCTGCCGAACCCGCACCTCCTGATTGCCCCTTACGTGCGGCGCGAGGCCGTGCTGTCGTCGCGCATCGAGGGGACCAAGACCAATCTGGCGGATCTGCTGCTGGAAGAGGTGGAGGCTGGAGCGTCCCAGCAGACGGGTGCTGACGTTCGTGAGGTGCGCAACTATGTGGTCGCCCTGGAGTACGGGGTCAAGCGGCTGGCGGAGCTCCCCCTGTCCCTGAGGCTCGTCCGCCAGATCCATGCCCGGCTCATGAAAGGAGTCAGAGGTGACGAGGCGACGCCGGGGGAGTTCCGTCGAACGCAGAACTGGATCGGCACTCCCGGCAGCACGCCTGCCACCGCCACGTACGTCCCGCCACCGACGGCGGAGATGAGAGGGGCACTGTCGGACTGGGAACGCTTTCTGCACCTCCGCGAGCAGATTCCCGACCTGATCCAGTGCGCGCTGATGCACGAGCAGTTCGAGGCGATCCACCCGTTCCTGGACGGAAACGGCCGGATCGGCCGCCTGCTGATCACACTCTTCCTGATCGAGCGCGGGCGGCTCTCCCAGCCGCTGCTCTACCTCTCAGCCTACTTCGAGGCCCATCGCCAGGGGTACTACGACGGCCTCCAGCGAGTCCGCACGGGTGGGGATTCGGTGGGGTGGATCCGCTTCTTTCTCACCGGAGTCACCCAGACGGCACGGGAAGGGGTCCGACGGGCCGGCCGGCTCATCGAGCTCCGGGAGCGCTTCCAGAAGCGTCTCCGGGAAAAGCCGAAGGCGTTGGCCCTCGTGGACCACCTCTTCCTCAACCCGTACATGAGTGTCGAACGCCTGGGCCATCCGGCAGTTCCTCCCGGAGGTCGTCATCAGCATCGAGGGAGCCGCGGGCGGGCCGGGCAGGGTGGGTGTGCGAGGAATCGGCTTTCGCCGGACCTAATAGAAACGCCAGAACGAAAGTGACAACGTCCGGGTCCTGTCGCCGGCGCCGCCCCGGCCCCCGGCCCCGGTGGGGAACCCTCCCGTGGTTCCCCCCATCGGCCCCAGGCCGCTGGGCCCCCCCCTCCGCTACGGGGGCCCGGGGGCGGCATCCGGCGCCACCCGGACTCTGGGTCACACAATGGATGTCGTTTGTATTAGGTCCGGCGAAAGCCGATTCCCCGCACACTCACCCTGCCCGGCCCGCCCGCGGCTCCCTCGATGCTGATGACGACCTCCGGGAGGAACTGCCGGATGGCCCAGGCGTTCGTGAGCAGGTGCGGCGTGAGCCGCGTGGTCGTGAAGGCCGACTCCCCCTCCGCCAGGGCGAGCGCCGGGAGGACCTGGTCGGCCAGGTGCGGGTCGAGGGCGCCATCGCCCTCCAGGTAATCCCCGAGCGCGGCGCATGCCTCGTCGGCCACCCGCTCCGCCGGCTTGCCCCGCTCTCCCAGGGCGGCGAAGCCCGCCCGGCTCCCCTCGCTCTCCGCCAGGAGGAACAGGTGTGCCCCGGGACCGGGCCCGTCTCCCTCCACGACCTCGATCGCCACCGGCACCCGCAGTTCCCGGAGGCGCATCTCGGCGCGCGCCTGGAGCCGCTCGCCGATGCTCCGGGGCAGGCGCACCACCAGCGCCTCCCCCCGGACGGCCCGGAGCGTCCCCCGGCTGACGCACGTGAGGGGCCGGAGCGCGCCGCTGACCGGCCGCACGACCGCCCGGACCTCACCGCCCCCCCTCGGGTAGAACCCGAAGCGGAGCAACTCCACCGAGGCGTGCACGCCGGCGGCGGCCAGCACCGGGAGGAGGATCTCCTGCAGGTACGGGGCGGGCGGACTCCAGGGGACGTGGGTCCCCCCGGAGATCGTCAGGCCGGACACCGCCCCGGCCCACGCCAGGGGGAGGAGGACTGCCTGGAGGACCAGGCTCACCGCGCCCGCCGTCCCGACGGCGAACCGGTAGGAGCCGGGGCGGACCGGACCGGGGGCCAGCCGGACCGTCGTGGTACCGACCCGCGCCCCCTCCACCTCGGCCCGCGTGATTTCGGCGAGGGCCTGCAGGGCCACCAGGTGCTGGGCCTGGAGCCCCGGGTTTTTGCGTCCCGCCCGGACGTTCTCGATCCGCACCGCCCGCCCGAGGAGGGCGCTCAGGGCGAGGGCGGTCCGGAGGATCTGCCCGCCCCCCTCGCCGTAGGCCCCATCGATGACGACGTCCATGCGCAAATTGGGTGAGAGCCCCACAGGGAGGCCCGACCTAATACAAACGACAGAACGAAAGTGACAACGTCCGGGTCCTGTCGCCGGCGCCGCCCCGGCCCCCGGCCCCTGTGGGGAACCCTCCCGTGGTTCCCCCCATCGGCCAAGCGCCGATGG
>JACPAU010000022.1 GCA_016180705.1 Candidatus Methylomirabilota bacterium | reverse complement strand
GAGGTGGCCCAGACCCACTACCGGATCACCCAGGATCGGGTCCTGCACGCGGGCCAGCAGTTCGGGCAGACCGCGGTGGCGGCCGACGTGCTCCAGGAGGAGGCCAGGGAGGAACTCACGCGGCTGGCCCGGGAGAAGCTGGTGGAGCACCGCCTCACCAGCCTCCAGGTCTTCGATCGGAGGGGGCGGGAGCTGGCCCGGGCGGAGGACCCGGGCGGCCCGGAGGGCGCGCGCCTGACCGCCGCCTCGCGCCTCGTGGAGGAGGCGCTCACGGGGAAGAGCCAGTCCCTGATCCAGAAGCTGGACGCGGGGGACGTGATCCGGGGGGTCGTCCCCGTGGTGGGGCGGGGGCCCGGCGGCCAGATCGTGGGGGCGGTGGCGGTGAGCGCCTACGTCGCCTCCGGGCTGGCGGACAAGGCGGCGGACATCGCCGTGGGGATCAAAGAGTACCGGCAGCTGCGGATGCTCAAGGCCCCCATCAAGGGCATCTACGTGATGCTCTTCCTCATGGTGACCCTGGTGGTCCTCTTCGCGGCCATCTGGACCGCGGTGCACCTGGCCCGGGGGATCACCGCCCCCATCCAGCAGCTCGCGGAGGCGACGCGGGCAGTCGCCGCCGGCAACCTCGCCTACCGGGTCCAGGTGCAGGCGGACGACGAGATCGGGATCCTGGTGGACTCCTTCAACCGCATGACGGGGGACCTGCTGCGGGGCAAGGCGGAGCTGACCGGGGCCAACCTGGACCTCCAGCGGACCAACGTCGAGCTGGAGCAGCGGCGGGCCTACATGGAGCGGGTCCTGGAGAGCCTCGCCGCCGGCGTGCTCTCGCTGGACGCGGCGGGGGTCGTCAACACCATGAACCCCGCGGCCGCCCGGATCCTCGGCCTGGAGGCCCCCGCCGTCCTGGGGCGCCCCTACACGGAGTGCTTCCCCGAGCCGGAGGCGGCCCCGATCCGCCACCTGATCGCGCGGATGGCGCTGGGGGGTCAGGGCGCGATCGACGAGCAGGTCACCCTCAGCCGCAACGGCCAGGTGGTGACGCTGGTGGTGAATCTCCGGAGCCTCGCGGACAAGGCCGGCACCTCCCTCGGGATGCTGGTGGTCGTGGACGACATCACGGAGCTCCTCCGGGCCCAGCAGGCCATGGCCTGGCGGGAGGTCGCCCGGCGGATCGCCCACGAGATCAAGAACCCCCTCACCCCGATCAAGCTCTCGACCCAGCGGCTCCGGAAGAAGTTCACCGAGCGAGCCTCGGACTACGAGCGGGTCTTCGACGAGTGCACTCGGACCATCATCCAGGAGGTGGACGGGCTGCAGGGCCTGGTGGACGAGTTCTCCCGCTACGCCCGGATGCCTGCCTCCGAGCCTCGGCCCGGGGACCTGCACCCCGTCATCGCCAGCGTGGTCCGCCTCTACTCCGGCCTCGCGCGGGGGATCGAACTCCAGACCGACCTGGACCCGCTGCTGCCCCCCCTCAGCCTGGACCCGGACCAGATGAAGCGGGCGCTGATCAATCTGGTCAACAACGCCGTGGCGGCCGTGGGGGAGGCCGGGCGGGTCACCCTGCGGACCCGGTCCCTGGCGGGGGAGGGGAAAGTGGAGGTGGAGGTGGCGGACACCGGGGTGGGGATCCCCCCGGAAGACCGGGAGCGCATGTTCCTGCCCTACTTCTCCACCAAGAAGTCGGGGACGGGGCTCGGGCTCGCCATCGTGTACCGGATCGTCACCGAGCACGGAGGGACCATCCGGGTGGAGCCCAACGAGCCGCGCGGGACCCGGATGGTCATGAACTTCCCCGCCCTCCCGGCCCCGGCCCCGGCCGTCCCGCCCGTCGCGAGGTAAGCGGTGGCCCAGGAAGAGATCCTCATCGTCGACGACGAGAAGAACATCCGGACCTCCCTCACCGGGATCCTCGAGGACGAGGGCTACCGGGTGAGCGAGGCCGACTCGGGGGAGGCGGCGCTCAAGGCCATCCGCCACGGTCCCCCCGACCTGGTCATCCTCGACATCTGGATGCCGGGCATGGACGGCCTTCACGCGCTGGCCGAGATCAAGCGGCAGCACCCGGAGGTCGCGGTGCTGATGGTCTCGGGGCACGGGACCATCGAGACGGCGGTCCGGGCCACGAAGCTCGGGGCCTACGACTTCATCGAGAAGCCCCTCTCCCTCGAGAAGACGACGCTCGCGGTCCGCCACGCCCTGGACGCCCAGCGGCTCTTGCGGGAGAACGTGGCGCTCCGGCAGCGTTTGGAGCAGCGGGACGAGCTTGTGGGGGAGAGCGAGGTCATCCGGAAGCTGCGCGAGCAGATCGCCGCCGCCGCCCCGTCCAACGGGCGGGCCCTGATCCGGGGGGAGAGCGGGACCGGCAAGGAGCTCATCGCCCGGGCCATCCACCGGCAGAGTCACCGGGCGGCCAAGCCCTTCGTGGAGGTCAACTGCGCCGCCATCCCGGAGGACCTCATCGAGAGCGAGCTCTTCGGGCACGAGAAGGGGGCCTTCACCGGGGCCACCATGCGGCGCCGGGGGAAGTTCGAGCTCGCCGACGGCGGGACCCTCTTCCTGGACGAGGTCGGGGACATGAGCCTGAAAACCCAGGCCAAGGTCCTCCGGGTCCTGGAGGAGCAGACCTTCGAGCGGGTCGGGGGGACCGAGAGCCTGCGGGTGGACGTGCGGATCATCGCGGCCTCCAACAAGGACCTGGAGGAGGAGATCCGGGCGGGCCGCTTCCGGGAGGACCTCTACTACCGCCTGAACGTGATCCCCTTCGACGTCTCGCCCCTCCGGCAGCGGCGCGAGGATCTCCCGCTCCTCGCGGCCTACTTCCTCAAGCAGTTCTGCCGGGAGTACGGGAAGCGGGAGAAGACCCTCAGCCCCGACGCCCTCGCGGCCCTCCAGGAGCACGCGTGGCCGGGGAACGTCCGGGAGCTGCGCAACGTGATCGAGCGCCTGGTCATCATGGTGCCCGAGGAGCGGATCGAGGCGGAAGCGGTGGAGCCGGCCCTGGGCCGGCGGGCGCCCGTCCCAGAGCCCGTCGCCGGGGCCGAGGGGGCGGGGACGGGGGTGGACGCCAACCTCCCCCTGCGGGACGCGCGGGACCGGTTCGAGCGGGGCTACATCCTGCAGCGCCTCCGCGAGAACGGGTGGAACATCACCCGGACGGCGGAGAAGCTGGGAATCGAGCGGAGCAATCTGCACCGGAAGCTCCGGGCCTTCGACATCGAGGCTCCGCCCGGCCACTGAGGCGGGCGGCCCCGGGGAGGACCGCCGGGGGGAGCCGACCGGGGTGCGCCACAGCAGACAGCGCGGAGGCGACGGCGATGCTGATCGGGAAGGGGATCATGGTGCGCGGGGAGATCAGCGGGAACGGAGACCTGCACGTGGCCGGCCGGATGGAGGGGAAGGTGAACCTCACGGGGACCCTCGTGGTGGAGGAGGGGGCCGAGATGGACGCCGATGTGCATGCCACCGCCATCGTCGTCGGGGGGCGGGTGCGGGGGAACCTGATGGCGGCGGCTCGCATCGAGCTGCTCCCCAGCGGGCGCCTGGACGGGAACTGCCGCGCCCGGAGCCTGGTGGTCCGGGACGGCGCCCTCCTGAACGGCAAGGTGAATGCCGGTTCTCCTCCCGAGCAGCCGACCGGGGACGCGGAGCTGGCGGAGCTGGTGCGCCAGGACGAGGCGCGCGCACCCCTCCGGTAAGCCGCCCGCCTTGCCTCCACCCCCGCGCGGTGCTACCCTTCCCAGCATGCGCGTTTCCCGTCCCCAGGAGTTCCGGATGGGTGCCTTGCACTGGTGTGCCGGCTGCTCCGCGCCCTCGCTCACGCGGCGCCAGGTCCTCCGCGCCCTGGCCGCGGCCGCCGCGGCGGTCCTCCTCCCGCGCCCGGCCCGGGCCTTTCCCATCCTCGGCCCCTCCCAGGAGGAGGAGATCGGCCGGAACGCCCACCCGGACATCGTGAAGCGCTTCGGCGTCCTGGACTCCCCCAGCCTCCAGGCCTTTGTCGCCCGCGTCGGCCAGCGCCTCGTCGAGGAAGCCGAGTACACCGGCTTCGAGTACCGCTTCACCGCGCTCGACAGCCCGGAGGTCAACGCCTTCGCCCTGCCGGGCGGATTCATCTACGTCACCCGCGGGCTCCTCACGGGGGCCAACAGCGAGGCGGAGGTGGCGACCGTCCTCGGGCACGAGATCGGGCACGTCACCTCGCACCACGCGGCGAAGCAACTGACCCGGGCCTACGGCCTGCAGTTCCTCACTCTGGGTCTCATCGCCCTCAGCCCCGGGGGACGGGAGCACGCGGCGAAGTGGGCGACCCTCTCGAGCGAGCTCTTCCGGCGCATCCTCCTCGGCTACGGGCGGGAGGCCGAGTTGGAGTCGGACGAGAAGGGGCTCCGGTACGCCTTCCGGGCCGGGTACGACGCGCGGCAGATGGTGGCCTTCTTCCGGATCCTCCAGCTCAAGGCTCGCCTGGCCGGGGTCGCCTACCACGCCTTCGACGCCACCCACCCCGACACCATCGAGCGCATCGACCGGGCCCGGGTCCTCGCCGAGGTAATCGGCCCCGGCGCCGGGGCCGAGCTGCGCGTCGCGGCGGACGAGTACAAGGGCCGCCTGGACGGCCTCGCGTACGGCGAGAAGGGCTCGGGCAGGCGCCTGCACGTCCACACGGTGGCGGCGGGCGAGACGCTGCCGGCCATCGTGCACCAGACCTACGGGAGCGACGCCCGGGTGTACGAGGTGGCCCTCCTGAACGGGCTCCGCAGGGAGGACGAGCCGCTCGCCCCGGGCCAGCGCCTGAAGCTCGTGGTGGAGGCGCCTCCGGGCAGGAGCCTTCGCCTCGAGCCGGGCCCGGAAAAGGCGAGCCCCTAGCCGTTCGAACGGGGAGAAAACCCTTCGGAGCCTTGAACGATGCGTCTCGGCCAAGCCCTCGTAAAGATGGGCCTCGTGACCTTTGCACAGCTGGAGGAGGCCACGGAGCGGCAGGTGGCCTGCGGCGGCCGGCTCGGGAGTAATCTCCTCGAGCTGGGCGCGCTCAGTGAGGAGGCGCTGGCCAAGGCCCTGAGCATCCTCCACGAAGTCCCGTACGCCGAGCCGGCCAAGCTGGACACGATCGAGCCCCGGATCCTCTTCCTGGTCTCGGCCGACTTCGCGATCCAGCACCGGGTCATCCCTTTCGAGCGGGACCGGACCGGGCTCTACCTCGCCATGATGGATCCGAAGGACCCGGCGCCGGTCGAGGCCCTGCGCAAGACCCTCGGCTGCGAAATCCGCCCGCGGGTGGCGGTGGAGCTGCGGATCCTCTACGCCTTGCACCGCTTCTACAAGGCACCCCTCCTGCCCCGCTTCAACCAGCTTCCCGTCTTCTTCCAGGGGCAGCGGGGGAAGGCGGAGGAGCCGAAGCCGGACGTCCAGCGGATCCAGACGCAGTGGGAGGCGGCCCGCGGCAAGGCGCGGCCCGGCGCGGCCCCGGGGGACTCCGAGTCCGACGCCGTCTTCGTCCAACCGCGCGATCGTGAGGCGGTCTGCCGTGCCCTGCTCCGGGCCGTGGGCGCCCGGGTCAAGCGGACTGCCCTCTTCACCGTCCGGGACGAGTGTGCCTTCGGCTGGCTGGCCGCGGTCCCGGGGCTCGACGGCGCGACCTTCGCCCTCCTGGAGTTCCCCCTCGCCGCCCCCTCCATCCTGCGGGACGTCGTGCAGCGGCGCGAGTTCTACCGCGGGGCCTTCCTCCCCCTGCCGGAGAACCTCCGCCTGGCCGCGGCGCTGGGCGGCCCGCCGCCGCAGGAGGCGCTGGCCTACCCCCTCATCGTGCGGGACAAGGTGATCTGCGTTCTCTACGGAGATGACGGCCCGCAAAACCTCCTCCTGGGCGGATTCGAGGACCTGCAGAAGGTGGCCATGAAAGCCGCCATGGCCCTCCAGGTCCTGATCCTCCAGCAGAAGATCCGAAACCTCTAATACAAACGCCAGCACGAAAGTGACACCGTCCGGGTCCTGGCGCCGGCGCCGCCCCGGCCCCCCTGGGGAACCCTCCCGTGGTTCCCCCCATCGGCCAAGCGCCGATGGGCCCCCCCTCCGCTACGGGGGCCCTGGGCGGCATCCGGCGCCACCC
>JACPAU010000021.1 GCA_016180705.1 Candidatus Methylomirabilota bacterium | reverse complement strand
GGTCGGCTACCCAGCAGGCGGACAGGTGATCGTCCCCGATCGGGAGGAGGGGGGGGAGGTCGTGCGCGCACCGGGGGAGCGCGAACCGGCAGCGGGGGGCGAAGCGGCAACCCGGGAGCGGGCGCGCCAGGTCGGGCGGCTGGCCCTCGATGGGGTCCAGCCTCCCCTTACGCGGCTGGTCGAGCCGGGGCACCGAGCGGAGGAGGCCGAGCGCGTAGGAGTGCCGGGGGTCGTGGTAGATCTGCCGGGCGGTCCCCCGCTCGATGATCCGGCCCGCGTACATCACGTTCACCCGGTCGGCGTAGCGGGCCACGACCCCCAGGTTGTGGGTGATGATGAGCATGGCCACGCCGAAGCGCTGGCTCAGGTCCTTCAGGAGTTCCAGGATCTGGGCCTGGATCGTCACGTCGAGCGCCGTCGTCGGCTCGTCGGCGAGGATGAGCCTCGGGCGGCAGGCGAGCGCCATGGCGATCATGATCCGCTGCCGCATCCCGCCGCTGAACTGGTGGGGGTACTGGGCCAGCCGGCGCTCGGCGTCGGGGATCCCCACCAGGCTGAGCAGCTCGGCAGCGCGCCGCGCGGCCTCCGCCGACCCCAGGCCCAGGTGGACCTCGAGGGGCTCCGTGAGCTGCCGCCCGATGGTGAGGACGGGGTTCAGGGAGGTCATCACGATCCGCCCCGGCGGGGTCGGGATGAGCCGCATGATCGAGAGGGCGCTCACGGACTTCCCGCACCCGCTCTCCCCGACCAGCGCGACGACCTCCCCTTCCCGGATGTCGTAGGAGATCCCGTCCACGGCGCGGACCACCCCCTCGGGCGTGCTGAAGTGGGTCCGGAGGTCTTGGACCTCGAGCAGGGGCGGCATGGGGCTCCTCGGGGGGCCGGCCGGCGGTCGCCGACGGGAGCGTTAGTATACCATGGATCTCCCGGGCGTCCGCGCCTTGACCCTCCTTCCCAATTCCAGTAGACTGACCGCGCGTATCCCACCGATTCCGCGAGGCTGGCCGGTCCCACCGTGAAGCGGCATCTCAGGGGGGTGCCCCGTGACGCAGCTCTACCTCTTCACGGCCCTCGTCCTGGCCGTCCTGGTGGCCACCTTCGCCGTGCAGAACGCCGTACCCGTGAAGGTCCAGTTTCTCGTCTGGAACTTCGAGAGCAGCCTGGTCGTGGTGATTTTCCTGGCCGCAGGGGTGGGGGCCTTCGCCTCGGCGCTCGTCAGCCTCCCGCAGACTGTCCGCGCCTGGGCGCGGCTTCGGCAGCGGGAGACGGAGGTGGCGCGCCTGGAGGGGCAGGTGCGCCAACTCGAGGATCGGGTAGCGGCGGAGGCGGCCCGGGACCGGCCGGGCGAGTGACGCGTATGCGCCGGGCTCAGGCGGCGCTGCTGACGGGCGTGCTCCTGGCGGGCTGCGGCGGCGGCCGCTTCGTCAACGGCGCCTACCTGAACGAGGCGAAGGGATTTCGGGTGGAGCTGCCGCCGGGCTGGGTCCGGATCCAGATGGAGGGGGCCGACCTGGCCCTGCGGGCCCCTGGGGGCGGCGTCACGCTGGCGGTGGCCGCCTCCTGCCCGCCCGCCGAGGAGGCGGCGCCGCCCATCCTCACCCGTCACCTGCTCTTCGGGCTCCGGCAGCGGGAATTCGTCCGCCAGGAGGCGGTGAGCCTGGACGGGGCGACAGGTCTGAAGACGCAGCTTCGCGCGCGCGCCGGCGCCTCAGGCGCAGCCGTGCTAGTGGAGGCGGTTGTGGTCCGCCGGGGCAACTGCCTGTACGATCTGCTGGCGGTGGCCCGCCCGGAAACGTCCGAGGGAGGCGCGGCGGGCTTCGAGGCCCTCCTCCGCGGCTGGCAGTTCCTGCGGGGGGCCCCATGATGCACGGTGCCGCCGCGCGGCAACTGGTGATCAGGGTGGGCGACCGGACGACCCGCCTGGTGGGCTACATGGGCGGGGTCTCGGTGCTGGCCGGCCAGACCATTTACCAGAGCGTCATTCCCCCCTACCCGCTCCGGGCCCTCCTCCAGCAGATGGACCACATCGGGGTCCGGTCCGCGGCCATCTGCTCCATCGCAGCCGTCTTCACCGGGCTCGTCCTGGCTCTGCAGACCACGTACGGGCTGGCGCGCTTCGGGGCCAAGGCCTACGTCGGCATCGTGGTCGCCCTCTCCATGGTGCGCGAGCTGGGGCCGGTCCTGACGGCCCTGCTCGTGGGCGGCCGGGTCGGCTCCGGGATCACGGCGGAGCTGGGCTCCATGAAGGTGACGGAGCAGATCGACGCCATGCGGGCGCTGGGGGCCAATCCGATCAAGAAGCTGGTCGTCCCGCGGGTGGTGACCGCCATGATCGTCCTCCCGTTCCTCACGGTGGTGGCCGACGTGCTGGGAATCCTGGGAGGGATGGTCATCTCGCAGTGGGAGTTCAACGTGGACTACCACCTGTACCTGAACACGGTCCTGCAGAACCTGAAGCTGGCCGACCTCCTCTCGGGCCTGGTGAAGACGGTCTTCTTCGGGTTCATCATCGGGATCGTGGGCTGCTACGAGGGCCTGGAGACGCGCGGGGGGACGGAGGGGCTTGGCCGGGCCACCACGGCGGCGGTCGTGACCTCGGCCATTCTGATCCTGATCTCCGACTTTTTCCTCACGAAGTTTCTCTGGTGGATGGAGGGGTGGTAAGGTGCGCGAGCCGGCCATCCGCCTCGCCGGGGTCCGGAAGAGCTTCGACAGCCTGGTCGTGCTGCAGGGGGTGGACCTGGCGGTGGCGCCCGGGGAGACCATCACCATCATCGGGGGGAGCGGGACCGGCAAGAGCGTGTTGCTGCGGCTCATCATCGGCCTGATCAAGCCCGACGCGGGCCGGATCTGGATCGACGCAGAGGAGGTCACGGGGCGGCCGGAGGCGGGGCTCCTCCCGATCCGGCGCAAGGTGGGGATGCTGTTCCAGGGCGCGGCTCTCTTCGACTCGCTGACGGTGGCCGAAAACGTCGCCTTCCCGCTCCGGGAGCACACCCGGATGAGCGAGGCGGCGATCCGGGAGCGCGTCAGGGAGGTCCTCGACCTGGTCGGCCTCCCCGGGGTCGAGGAGAAGGAACCGGCTGAGCTCTCCGGGGGCATGAAGAAGCGGGTCGGGCTCGCGCGGGCCATCGCGCTGCAGCCGCGCACTATCCTGTACGACGAGCCGACCACCGGCCTGGATCCCAGCAACACGGAGAAGATCGCCGAGCTCATCATGGACCTCAGGGAGAAGCTGGGGGTGACCTCGGTGGTGGTGACCCACGACATGCACACGGCCTTCAAGGTCTCGGACCGGCTCGCGCTCCTGCACCAGGGGCGGATCGCGGTGGCCGGGACGCCCGCGGAGATCGAGCACTCGGACTCGACGCTGGTGCGGGACTTCATCTCGGGCCACCTGGAGGCCGGCTAGCGCCGGGGGCGGGAGGAGGGACAGGCGATGGCGGATCATCAGGACATCCGGCTGCGGTTCCGGGTCGGGCTCTTCGTGGGAGGCGTCCTCGTCCTCTTCATGGCCTTCGTCCTCGTCATCGGGAGCCAGAGCCGGCTCTTCGAGCAGCGCTACTTCCTCCGGACCTCCTTCGCCGACGTCCAGGGGCTGATCACCGGGGCGCCGGTCCGGCTTGCGGGGGTGGCGGTGGGGACGGTCACCCATATCGGCTTCAGCCAGGACGCGGCTGACCCGCGCCTGCGGGTCGAGATGGCCGTGGATGCGCGGTTCCAGGACCGGATCCGGAGCGACTCCGTGGCCAGCATCGGGACCATCGGGCTCGTGGGGGACAAGGTCCTGGAGATCACCGTGGGCAGCGCGGCGGCGCGCATCCTCGAGCCCGGGGAGGCAGTCCGCAGCGTGGATCCCCGGGACTACACCCACTTCGTCGACAAGGGGGCCCTCCTGCTGGACGAGGTCACGAAGACGGCGGAGACGGTGAACCGCATCCTGGTCGCCTTCGAGGGCGGGGACAGCCAGCGGGAGCTGACCGCCACCCTGGGTTCGATCCGGCGGACGCTGGCCGCGGTGGAGAAGGGGCCCGGGCTCCTGCACACCCTCATCTACGGTCGCGAAGGGGCGGCGCTGCTGGCGGACCTGGGGCAGGCGGCGGCCAGTCTGAAGGGCGTGGGGGCGCGACTGGAGAAGGGGGAGGGGCTGCTCGGCGCGCTGACCCGCGGGGACAGCGCGCTGGTGCGCACGCTCGAGGCAGACCTCACCAAGCTGGAGCAGATCCTCGACGCCGTCCAGCGGGGCGAGGGGACGCTGCACGCGCTCATCTACGGGACCGAAGGCAAGGCGCTGCTCCAGCACCTGGAGGAGGCGGCCGCCTCTGTCCGGGGCGTGGCGGGCCGCCTGGACCGGGTGGTCGGTTCCCTGGAGCGTGGGGAGGGAGTGCTGGGCACGCTCCTGACCGATCCCCAGAGCAAGGCGCTCCTGACCGACCTCCGCGGGGCCGCGGCCAGCCTCCGGGGGGTCACGGGGCGCCTGGAGCGGGGGGAGGGGACGCTCGGCGCCCTCCTGGATGACCCGACGCTCTACGAGGACCTGAGCCGGCTCCTGCGGGGGGCGGAGCGGAGCGCGCTGCTGCGCTCCCTGATCCGCTCCACCATCGACACCGGGGGGGCCGCGGGGAACGCCTCCCCGCCGGCCCAATGAGCGGGGGGCGGATGGCGTCCGACACGCGCGAGAGCCCCCAGGTGGCCTCTGCCGTGAGCCGCTGGGCCTACCGGCTTGCCCTCAGCGCCCTGCTCGCCGTCGCCGTCGCGGCGCTCCTGTGGCTCGCCGCCGCGCTTGCCCTGCAGCTGCCTCCCGTCCAGGAGCGCCTGCGCCAGGGGGTGGAGGCGGCCTCCGCCCGCCTCGGGCGGGCGGTCACGGTCGGCGCCTTCCGCCTGAGCCCCACCTTCACCTTCCTCGAGCTGGAGGACGTCCAGGTCGCGGGCGGCCCCTCCTTCCAGGCGGGGCGGGTTCTCGCCATCGCCCGCCTGCGGCTGTACGCCGACCTCCGGGCCCTTTTCCGGGGCGTCCTACTGTTCCAGACGGTCGCGGCGGACGGGGTGGAGATTGCGGGGCGCCTCGGGGAACGGGACCTCCCTTCCCTCGCCGCGCTCGCCGGCCCCGACGGCGGCCCGATCCGCCTGCGCCTCCTACAGGTTCGGCGGGGGGCCGTCACCCTGACCGGGCCCGGCCGCTCCCTGCGCGCGAGCGGCCTCGACTTCGACCTCAGCTTGGAGGGGGAGGGGCGCTCGCGGCTCCTCCTGCGCTTGCCGCGGGTAGAGGCCACGTGGGGGGAGCGCCAGCTCGTTTTGGAAGAGACGGCGGGGCGCTTCCGCGCCATGGGCGACACCCTCACGGTCGAGGAGGCGGGGGCGCGCCTCCTCGGGGGGCGCGTGGAGGTGCGGGGGACGGTGAGCCGCCTCGCCTCGGCGCCGGCCCTCGACCTCCGGGGGGAAGGGACGGGCCGCCTGGAGGCCCTCGCGGCCCTCTTCGGGTGGCCGGGCCAGTGGGACGGCGCCGTCGCCTTCCAGGGCGGCCTCTCGGGTGCAGCGGTGAGCCCGGCGCTGCAGGGGACAGTCGAGTTCGCGGAGGGCCACCTGTTCGGCTTCGCCGCGCGGAGCGGTCGGGGGAGCCTGCGGGTCGGCGGGGGGGAGGTCCGCCTTGAGGAGGTGACGCTCGCCGCCCTCGACGGGCAGGCCCGGGGGAGCCTCCGCTTCCCGGCGGAGGCCGGCGGTGGGACCGCGATCCTCCTCGCGGGCGATGGGCTGGCCCTGCGTGGCCTGCTCACCGGACTGGGCTGGCGGCTCCCGGCGGTCGGGTTGGTGAGCGGGGAGGCGGCCTTCACGGTCCGGCGGGGGGCGAGCGCGGGCCGCTTCGACGTCAGGGTGGCCGACCTGGCGGCCGCCGCCCGGCCGGAGGTGAAGGGGACCGGGACGGCCGCGCTGCGCCTGGACGGCAAGGAGCTGGTGGTCGAGCGGGTCACCGTGAACCTGCCCCAGACGACCCTGACCGTCGGCGGGCGGTCCGAGGGGGGGCGCTATGACCTGACGCTCGAGGGCCGGCTCACGGACGTGGGGGAGGTGGCCCTTCTCTTCGGCCTGCCCCGCTTCGGGGGGAGGGCCTCCATGACCGGCCGCGTCGTGGGGCCGCACGCGGCCCCGCAGGTCTCCGCCACCGTCATCTGGGACCGCCCGCTCCTCCACGGGGTGCCGCTCGACCGCATCGTCGCGACGGTGGAGGGGGAGGGGGCGACGCTGCGCGCGGTCCGCCTCCGCGCGACCCGGGGTGAGACGGAGGGAGAGTTCGCGGGGCGCATGGCGCTCGCGGAGCGGTCGGAGGGCGACGGTAGCGATCTCACGGTGGACCTGACGGGCCGGGTTCGGCGCGGACGCCTCGAAGATCTCCTCGGCCTCTTCGCCGCCCGCCCGCCACCGGTCCTGGGCGCTCTGACCGCGGAAGTCCGCCTGGTCGGGCCGGTGACGGCCCTGCGGGGGACGGGACAGGCCCGCGTCGCGCGCCCGCTCCTGGCCCAGGAGCGATGGGAGGGGCTCGAGTTCACCTTCGCCCTCGAGCCCCGCCTCCTGCGGATCTCCCCCGGGCGGCTGTGGCGGGGGAGCGAGGAGGTGGTGGGGGAGGGCACCTTCGGCTTCGACGGCCGCTACACCTTCGCCATCACGGCCACCCCGGTGCCGCTCGGGCGGTTTTCCGCGATCCTCGGCGTCCCGGTGGAGGGGACCGGGGCCTTGACGGCCCGCGGCGAGGGGTTCCTGGAGCGTCCGGCGCTCAGGGCTGAGCTGCTCCTCCAAGGGCTCACGGTCGGCGGGATCGCGCTTGGGACCGCGACGGTGGAGGTGCGCCTGGCCGAGGAAAGGTGGGAGGCGGAGGCCGTGTTTGCGACCCCCCCTGTCCGCCTGACCGCAGTGGTGGAGCCGGGGCCGGGCCGGCCGTACCGCCTCGAGGCCCGTTTCAGCGACACGGACCTCACCCCCCTCCTTCGCCAGCTGGCCGCCGACGCCCTCGGTCCGGTCGGGATCGGCGCCACCGGCACGCTGCGGCTGGAGGGGCTGGCGGAGGAGGGGGCCCCCCGCGCCGGCACGCTCGACCTGAGCGCCCTGCGGGTGATGGTGCAGGGGGAGACGTGGACCGCCCCAGGGCCCGCCCACCTCCGGTACGCGGAGGGGGCCCTGGAGCTCCTCGACTTCCGCCTCCGGCGGGATGGGGGGTTCTTCACCGCCACCGGCCGGGTTCTCCCGGGCCGACGGTGGGACGTGCGTCTGGAGGGCGAGGTGCCGCTCGTGCTCCTCACGCCGCTTTTCCCCGCCGTGGAGCGCGTGACCGGGCGCGGCGCGGTCTCGCTCGGCGTGACAGGTCCCTGGGCGTCCCCGGCGGTGCAGGGCGAGCTGGAGGTCCGGGATGCCCGCGTCTTCCTGCTCCGATACCCCGAGCCGTTCCAGGAGATCAGCGGGGACGTTCGATTTGCGGACGGCGCGATCCTCTCCCGGCTGCGGGGCCGGCTGGGGGACGGAAGGCTCACGACCGACTCCCGGGTCTGGCGTCTCGACGGCCGCTGGGCCGTCGAGTTCACCTTCGCCCTGGCCGCCGCCGAGGCGGAGCGGGTGCTGCGGGCGCCCGGGACCGACCGCGGGCGAGTGTCGGGGCGGCTGAACGCCGACGGGACGCTCCGGGCCGAGTGGGGGGATACCGCCGCCCTCTGGCGGAGCCTCGGCGGGCGGCTCAACCTCCAGATGCTCGATGGTCACGTGCGCCGGTTCCGGACGCTGGCGAAGATCCTGGGCTATCTCAACCTGGCGGAGCTCTTCGACCTCTCCCCCGGCGCCGACCGGGGGGACCGGGCCTGGCCCTACACCGAGGTGGCAGGCACTTTCGCCGTGGAGCGTGGCGTGGCCCGGACGCAGGACCTGCGTCTGGACAGCAGTTCGGTGAAGGTGGCGGCCGTGGGCGGGATCGACCTCGTGGACGAGACCCTGGACCTCACGCTTGCGATGCAGCCCCTCCAGCGCCTGGATGCCGTGCTGGCGCGGATCCCCGTCGCCGGGTACATCCTCACCGGCAGCGAGGGACGGTTCGTCACCGTGTATCTCACCGTCACGGGTCCGGTGGACGACCCGCACATCCGCGGCGAGACCCTCACGACCCTGGGCCGCGGCCTCAGCGGTTTCTTCGAGCGCCTCCTGAGGATGCCGGGCCAGTTGCTCCCCGCTCCCCAGTAGCGCCCCCGTCCGCGTGGCCCCGCCGGGCCCGGCCCGGGGGTCCGCCAGTCGTCATTGCAGTCGGGCTCCGGTGCCACGTAAAGGGAGGGGACCGTTATGACCGGAATCTCGATGCAGGATCTGCTTCCGCTGCTGCTCTCGGCCGGCGCGGCGATGGCCACGGCGGCCCTCCGCATCGGCGTGATCCTCGTGGCGGGGGCCGTGGGGATCCGGTTCCTGCGGGCCGCCTTCCTGCGCCTGGAGGGGCTGCTCGTCAAGGCGGGGGAGGCGACCGAGACCGTCCCCGGGGCGACCAGGAAGCGGGTGGCGACGCTCACCGGCCTGCTCCGGACGCTGGCCACGGTCCTGCTCTGGACGGTGGTGGGTGCCATCTGCCTGGGGCAGCTGGGCGTGGACATCACCCCCATCCTGGCGGGCGCCGGGATCGTGGGTCTGGCGGTCGGCTTCGGCGCCCAGAACCTGGTCCGGGACGTCATCAGCGGCTTCTTCCTGGTCCTGGAGAACCAGGTGCGGGTCGGCGACGTGGCGATCGTCAACGGGACCGGGGGCCTCGTCGAGTCCATCACCTTCCGGACGATCGTCCTGCGCGACCTGAGCGGGGTCGTCCACGTGTTCCCGCACGGGACGGTCGGCACCCTCTCCAACATGACGATCGGGTGGTCGGGGTACGTGCTGGACGTGGGGGTGGCCTATAAGGAGGACACCGACCGCGTGGTGGCGGTGATGCGGCGGGTGGCCGAGGAGCTCCGGCAGGACCCGGCGTTCGCCGACATGATCCTCGAGCCGCTCGAGGTCTTCGGGGTGGACCAGTTCGGGGAGTCGGAAGTCGTCATCAAGGCCCGGTTCAAGACGCAGCCGATCCAGCAGTGGGCCGTCGGGCGGGAGTACCGCCGGCGCCTGAAGAAGGCCTTCGACGCCGAGGGGATCGAGATCCCCTTCCCGCACCGCTCCATCTACGTGGGCGAGGCGAGCAAGCCGTTCCCGATCGCGCTGCGGGAGGTGGCCGCCCCGTCGGGGCCGGCGGGCTAGGGAGGGGGGCGCCGGCCCGCCGTGCGCCGCGGTTGGAGGGGGTGCGGGCGCGTGCTATAGTGCGCCCGCCTGGAGGGATGATGGCGGAGAAGTGGCCCCGGATCGATCTCACCAAGCTCAAGACCTACCCGCTCCGCTCCCGGCCGAGCAAGGTGCAGGCGGCCGACCTGGGGGGGGCCTGGACGCCTGGGGGGACGCTGACCGAGTTCCTGAAGCGCCTCCCACGGATCCTCGCCGGCAGCGACCTGCGCGCGGTGGTGGGCGCGATCCTGGCGGCCCGCCGAAAGGGCAAGCCGGTCATCGCCGGCCTGGGGGGGCACGTCATCAAAGTCGGCTGCTCCCCCCTGCTCGTTGACCTCATGGAGCGCGGCCTCGTCACGGCGCT
>JACPAU010000020.1 GCA_016180705.1 Candidatus Methylomirabilota bacterium | reverse complement strand
GGCATCCCTGGGGCTTGCGGACCTCTTGCGCGTCCCCTTCGTTTTTGACCCGAGCATCGTTGCCGTGGCATTCCTGTTCTCGGCAGCGGTGGGAGTGGTCTTCGGCTTCTTCCCGGCGCAAAAGGCCGCGCGCCTGGATCCAATCGAAGCACTCCGGCATGAATAGCCGGCGGTACCGAAGCTGGCCGATGGGGTTTTAGCGATCGAAGACCGGAGCCGATTGTTCGCCTAGAGCGTCGAGGGCAGGCGCGGAGGACAGCGATGGACATGATGCCGAAGATCAAGCGGATCCTGGCCCCGACCGACTTCTCCCCTCCGGCCGAGCAGGCCTGCTCGCTCGCCGCGCGGCTGGCCAACCGCCTCGAGGCGGGGCTTATCGTCTTCCACGCCGTGCCGCTCGTGGACCTGGCCCGGGAGATTGAGGCGAGGAGGGGCCGGACGCGGGAGTCGGTCCTCAGCGACGCCCGTGAGGGTCTCCAGGCCTGGCTGGAGGAGGCCGTTCCCGTGGAGTGGCGGCAGTACCTGGCGATCGAGGTGCAGCTCGCCGTGGGGGACCCGGCCCAGCAGATCGCCGCCGCCGCCGAGGGGGCCGACCTCATCGTCATGGGCACCCGCGGGCGCTCCGGCCTCGTCCATCTCGTGATGGGGAGCGTCACCGCGGCGGTGCTCCGGACCGCTCGGGTCCCGGTGCTCGCCCTCCGAGCGGGGCAGGCGGACCGTCCCCTGACGGCGGTGAAGCGGATCCTGTGGGCGACCGACCTCGGCCCGACGTCGGAGGCGGCCTGGCGCTACGCGCTCCTCCTGGCCGACATGCTCGCGGCCGAGATCTTCCTGCTCCACGTGGTCAGCGCCGCCCAGGTCGTCGGCTCCCCCGGCCCACCGGCCCCGCTCCCCGGGGAGTGGCTGGAGGCGGAGATCGCGGCCCGCGATCGGGACCTCGCGTCGAAGCAGGGGGAGGTGGAGGGGCTGGGCCTCGCCGTCCGCCGCAAGGTGACCATGGGGGCGCCGGCCGCGACGATCCTCGCGGAGGCCGAGGCGGAGCGGGCCGACCTGATCGTGATGGGGACTCATGGGCGGCGGGGGCTCCCGCACGTGCTGCTGGGGAGCGTGGCGGAGGCGGTGATCCGCAGGGCCCCCTGCCCGGTCCTCGCCGTCCAGGCGCCCGGATCGTGAGGCGCCCGGACAGCGCATGATCGTCGGGATGAGCGCGGAGGACAGGGAGCGATCCCGGGCCGTCCGGTACCAGGGCCAACCCTCCCCGGAGGCGCTCGGGCGCCTGCGCATCGCCGAAGGGCTGGGGAAGGACTTCGCCTACGATCCCGAGGCGGTCCGGGCGACGCTGGTCGGGATGGCCCGGACGCCGGGGGGCGAGTTGACGGTCGCCGTCGCCGGGGAGGAGATCGTCGGGTTCGTCTTCCTCAACCTCCCCCACCCGCAGAGCCGGTGGGGGCGGGAAGGACCCCCCGGGCTCTACGAAGTGGCGGCCCTGGAGGTCGCCCGTCCCTGGCGCGGACACGGGATCGGCAGCACCCTCCTCCGGACGGCCGTCAACCCGGCGTGGGAGGAGCGCATCCTGCTGGCTCCCTTGGACCCCGAGGAGTGGGACACGCTGGGGAGCGGGCGGTCGAAGAGGGGCTATCGGCAGATGCTCCTTTCCCTCTTCCGGAGGGCGGGCTTTGCCGAGTACCCCCTCGCCCTGGAGCCCGGGCTCAATCATGATCCGGCGAGCCTGTTCCTGGTGCGGGTCGGTAACCGGGTGGATCGGGGGCGCCTCCGGCTGTTCGGGGCCTCCCTGGAAGGAGTCGGGCCCCGCTCCCTGGTGGAGATCAACCGGCTCCCCCGCGAGGAGCGCGAAGCCGTCTACCGGCGGCTCATCCCCATGGCGCTCCTCGCCGCCTTCGCCATCGATCCCCGCACCTTCACCGACGGCGCCGGCAACCGCCTGGTGGAGTTCGACTGTCCGCCGGACCAGGAGATGGTCTGGGTCGGGGTCCGGAGCCGGCCGGAGGACCGGGACCTCTGTTTCCTCCTGAAGCTCCAGGCGTCGGCGTTCCGGAACCTCGAGCTGGCCTTCGTCGTCATCAGCAACCCCCGGGCGGAGCGCTTCGGCGTCGACCGCGATCCGCAGGGGCGGGAGAACCGCCTGGGGACCGCGGGGCGGAACGTCCCCGAGGAGTTGCGGGCGATGCAGGCGGGGCTTGCGCCCGGGCAGACGCGGCGGGGGCTGCGCCTGCTCCGCGAGGCCGTCCGGTTGGTGGAGGAGTTCGCCGCCCGGATGGGCGGCGACCGGGTCCTGCTGAACGCGATGTTCTACCACAATGCGATCCTGTACGAGCGCTACGGCTTCGGCTATGCGGCCGGGCGTGAGGAGATGGAGCGGATCCACCAGGAATTCCAGCCGGGAGGCACCCTGTTCGCGCTCCTCGACGGCTCCACGCCCTTTCGCCGGCCCGGGGCGGAGCGGAGCGTGCGGGGGCGGAGCTGGGCCATCCACGACGGGATCCTAGGGGAAGCGTGGGAGCCGCCCCGGATGGTCAAGCAGGTCGGGAAGGATGCGGGGGTCTGCACCTTCCCCGACGCCCTCTGGTAGGAGCCGCGGCGATGGCGACAGGCGCTGGCCGCCGGACCTATCCCGCCTCCCGCGAGACCGACGTGGTCCTCCGCGACGGCTCCACCGTCCACGTCCGGCCCATCCGCCCGGACGACGAGGAGCGCCTCCTGGCCTTCTTCCGCGGGCTGTCTCGGGATTCGCGGGCCCTCCGCTTCTTCTCCGCCACCAGCGACTACTTCCTCGCGGCGGAGGCGAAGCGGGAGGTCGCCGTCGACTACGAGCGCAGCTTCGGGCTGGTCGCCGCAATCGGCCCCGAGGAGCGGATCGTCGGCCATGCCCTCTATGTGGGAAAGGACGGGGATCGGGCCGAGGTCGCCTTCGCCGTCGCCGACGAGTACCAGGGGCGGGGACTGGGCACCATCCTCCTCGGACACCTGGCCGAGGCCGGCGGGGCGAATGGGATCCGGGTCTTCGAGGCGGAGATGATCCCGGAGAACCTCCGGATGCTCGAGGTCTTCCGGGAATCCGGCTTCCCCGTCGAGGTCCGGGCCGGCGCGGGACGGCTGCACGCCACCTTCCCGACCTCCCTGACGGAGGAGGCGCGCGAGCACTTCGAGCAGCGCGACCGGATCGCCGCGGCGGGCGCGCTGCGGATCTTCTTCGCGCCCCGCGCCGTCGCGGTGATCGGGGCCTCGCGCCAGCGGGGGACGGTCGGGGGCGAGCTCTTCCACAACCTCCTCCGCTTCGGATTCGCGGGGCCCGTCTATCCGGTGAACCCCGCCGCGGACGTCGTGCAGTGCGTGCCCGCGTATCCGAGCGTAGAGGCGATCCCGGGAACGGTGGACCTCGCGGTCATCGCGGTGCCGGCTGGCCGGGTCGTCCAGGCCGCGGAGCAGTGCGGGCGGAAGGGGGTCCGGGCGCTCGTGGTGATCTCCTCCGGCTTCGCGGAGACGGGGGCGGAGGGGCGGGCGCGGCAGGCGGAACTGGTGCGGCTCTGCCGGGCGACCGGGATGCGCCTGATCGGGCCGAACTGCCTGGGGATCGTGAACACCGACCCCGCCGTCCGCCTCAACGCGACCTTTGCCCCGGAGGCGCCGCCGGACGGCCGGGTCGGCTTCCTGTCCCAGAGCGGGGCCCTGGGGCTCGCGATCATGGAGTACGCCAGGACGCTTGGGTTGGGGCTCTCCACCTTCGTCTCCGTCGGGAACAAGGCCGACATCTCGGCCAACGACTTCCTCTGCTACTGGGAGGAGGACCCCCGCACCGACGTGATCCTGCTCTACCTCGAGTCCTTCGGCAACCCGCGGAAGTTCTCCCGGATCGCCCGGCGCGTCGCCCGGATGAAGCCGATCGTCGCCGTCAAGAGCGGCCGCTCGCCGGCCGGGGTCCGGGCCACCTCCTCCCACACGGGCGCGCTGCTCGCGGCCTCCGACGTCACGGTGGACGCCCTGTTCCGGCAGGCCGGCGTGAACCGGACCGATACCCTGGAAGAGCAGTTCGACGTGGCATCCCTCCTCGCGCACCAGCCGCTGCCGAAGGGTCGCCGCGTCGCCATCATCACGAACGCGGGAGGGCCGGCGATCCTGTGCGCGGACGCCTGCGAGGGCGAGGGGCTGGAGGTCCCCGTCCTCTGGGAGGAGACCCAGGCCCGGCTCCGCCGCCTCCTGCCTCCGGAGGCGAGCGTGGGCAACCCCGTGGACATGATCGCCTCGGCGACGGGCGAGCACTACCGGGAGACGCTGCGCATCGTCGCCGCGGACCCGAGCGTGGACGCGCTCATCGTCATCTTCATCCAGCCGCTCACCACCCGGGCGGAGGACGCGGCCCGGGCGATCCTCGACGCGATGGGGGCGCTCGGGGGCAGCAAGCCGGTGCTGACCGTCTTCATGTCGGCGCGCGGGTTCCCGGAGGTCCTGCAGACGGCGCAGCTGCGCGTGCCGTCCTATGCCTTCCCCGAGGCGGCCGCCATCGCGCTCTCCCGCGCCGCCCGGTACGGCGAGTGGCGCGAGCGGCCTGCCAGCGCCCCGCCTCGCCTGGAAGGCCTCCGGCGCGACGAGGCGGCGGCGCTCGTGGCGGGGGCGCTGCAGCGTGGGGAGGGGTGGCTCACGCCGGACGAGGTGGCCGGGCTCCTCGGCTGTTACGGGCTCCCCGTGGTCCCACAGCGGGTCGTGGGTACTCCCGAGGAGGCGGGGGAGGCGGCACGGGAGATCGGCGGGCAGGTCGCGCTGAAGGCCATCGCCCCCGGGCTCGTGCACAAGGCCGACCTCGGGGGCGTCCGCCTGGACCTCGAGGGCCCGGAGGAGGTCCCTGGCCTCCAAGGGGCACCCGCTGACGGGCTTCCTGGTCCAGCGGATGGTCCCGGAGGGGGTGGAGATGCTCGTGGGAGTCGTCCACGATCCCCAGTTTGGTCCGGTGGTCGCCTGCGGCGCGGGGGGCGTCCTGGTCGAGCTCCTCCGGGACGTGTCGGTCCGCCTCGCCCCCCTCACGCCGGAGGACGCGTCGGAGATGATCCGGAGCCTGAAGACGGTCCCTCTCCTCACCGGGTTCCGGGGCGCGCCGCCGGGGGATATCCAGGCCCTGGAGGACGCACTCCTCCGGGTGAGCGCGCTGGCGGAGGACCTGCCCCAGGTCGCCGAACTGGACCTGAACCCGATCCGGGTCCACCCGAAGGGTGGCACCATCGTGGATGCCCGGGTCCGGGTAAGCCCCTTCGAGCCCCCGCCTATGCTCGGGAGGGACGGCTGACAGGATCAGGCGGGGGGAGGGAACGATGGAGGAAGGTGGTTTCACGCTCACTCTTGAGTTGAAGCAGGGCTACGAGTTCTCGGTGGACTTCGAGCACCCGGGGATCCCCTCCCTCCTGATGGACGAGCCGCCGCCCCTCGGGGAGGATCACGGGCCGAACGCCTCGAGGCTCCTCGCGGCAGCCGTCGGGAACTGTCTCAGCGCCAGCGCGCTCTTCTGCCTCCGCAAGGCCCGGGTCCCAGTCCGAGGGATGCACACCACCGTGCAGGCCGCTCTCGAGCGCAACCCGCAGGGGCGCCTCCGGATCGCCGGGATCCAGGTGAAGATCCAGTCCCAGGTCGCCCCGGAGGACCGCGACCGCATGGGCCGGTGCCTGGGAATCTTCGAGGAGTTCTGCGTGGTCACCCAGAGCGTGCGGCGCGGTATTGACGTGAAGGTTGACGTGGAGCCGGCCTCGGGCTAGGAGGCGAGGGAGCAGGCGGTCATGCTGTCGGAGCGGGATCGGCGGGCGATTCGAGATCGTCTGCAGGAGATGGAAGGACCGGTCAAGCTGGTCAACTTC
>JACPAU010000019.1 GCA_016180705.1 Candidatus Methylomirabilota bacterium | reverse complement strand
TGGGGGTTATCGTGGCGGTCGCGGTGATGGTGGCCCTGACCGGTGCGGCCTTCGCCTACATGGGCGGCTACGGGATGGGGCCCGGGGCGATGGGGCAGGGTCGGATGATGGGGCCGGGTGGCTACGGGCAGGGGAGGATGATGGGCGGCCCCGGGATGCGGGGTGCGGCCGATTGCCCGGGCATGACGGCTGAGGGCGTGACGGCTACCGCCATCACGGAGGAGCAGGCGACCGAGATCGCGAAGGAGTACGCGGAGGAGACCCTGCCGGGCTACACGGTGGAGAAGGTGACGCCCTTCCCGGTGCGGCGGGGCACCCTGACGGCTTTCAACGTGGAACTGAAGGGGCCCAAGGGTGAGAAGAGCTTCCTGCACATCAACCCCTTCGGGGCGGTGATGGGGCCCGGGGCCTGGCAGCGGCCCTTCTAGCCGGAACGGCAGGCAAGGACGGGACGGGGGCCATGGAGGATGGCCCCCGTTCCATTTCCCGTCCTTTGGGGATTCCCCTGCCCCGTGCTATACTGGAGCGCGAGCTCACCCAGCGGGGCCTGGCCCTGGCGCACGTGCTGGAGGCCGGCGCCCGCACTGCCTTCGCCAGCGCCGCCCGCCTCGAGGAGACCATCAGCCAGCGCCTGCTCGACAACGCCCGAGGGCTGGACCGGCTCCTCGGCGCCGGGGCGCTCGACGATGCGCTCCTCAAGCGCCTGATGGCGGACAACCGGCTGCAGCGGGTGGAGTTCCTCGACCCGGATGGCAAGCCGGTCCCCGGGGGGCTCGGGAGTCTCGCGCCGCCCCGGGGGCCGCGAGCGATGATGCGTATGATGGAGCCGCGGCCCGGGGCGGCGCCGCCTCCCCTCGAGCACCGCGGGACCTTCCCGATGATGTGGGGGCGTCGCTACCGCCTCCCTGCGCCGCCGGAGGCTCCACCGGCCCCGCCCCGCGCCTTCTGGCAGGGGAGCGAGTTCGGGGTGGCCATCCAGGCGTCGTCCTTCCCGGGCATCATCGCGGTCCATGCCGAAGCCGCGACGATCCTAGCCTTCCGAAAGGAGACCGGGATCCAGCGCCTCCTGACGGACCTGGCCGGCCAGGCGGGCGTCGAGTACGCGACGCTCCTCGGGCCGGATGGCACCGTCCTCGGGGACAGCGACCCGGTGCGCGTGGGGGGGCGGGAGGCGGATCCCCACCTGGCTGCGGTGCTGGCGGCCGGGGCGCCGCAGACCCGGACGGTCGCCGGCCGGAACGGGGCTCCGGTTTTCGAGGTGCTCCACCCGGTCCTCCTGGAGGAGCGGGCGCGGGCCCTGCTGCGGCTCGGCCTCTCCCGCGCACCCCTCGCGGCCGCCTGGCGCGAGGACCGGACCTTCATCCTGCTGTTCACGGGGGGCATCCTGCTCGCCGGAGTCCTGGGCGTGGCAGCCATCTTCGTGAACCAGAGCCGCCACCTCCGCGAGGCCCAGAAGCTCCGGGAGGTGGCGGAGCGCTCGGAGCGGCTGGCCTCCCTGGGCGACCTCGCTGCCGGCGTCGCCCACGAGGTGCGCAACCCGCTGAACGCGATCGGAGTCGGGCTCCAGCGGCTCCGGCGGGAGTTCGGCCCCCTCACCGGTGGGGAGGAGTACCGGGGCTTCCTGACCCTCATGGAAGGGGAGGTCAAGCGCCTCGACCGGATCGTCACCGACTTCCTCGGGCTCGCCCGGCCGCTCGCGCTGGCCCCCGTGCGCTGCGACCTGGGCCCCCTGCTCCGGGAGGTGGCGGCCCTCACGGAGGAGGAGGCGACGCGGCGGCAGGTGGAAGTGGAGGTGGGCGCGGCGTCCGGACTGCCGACGATCCTTGCGGATGCGGACCGGCTGCGCCAGGCCGTCCTCAACCTCATTCGCAACGCCTACGAGGCCATGCCCCGGCGCGGGCGCCTCACGATCGCCGCCCGCCCGGCGGTACTGTCCGGGGGAAGGCCGGGCGTGGAGGTCTCGGTCAGCGACACGGGGGAGGGGATTCCACCGGAGCGTATCCCCCGCATCTTCGACCCCTACTTCACGACGCGGCCCGGCGGCACCGGCCTCGGCCTGGCCATCGCCCATCGGATCGTCGAGGCGCACGGGGGCCGGATCACCGTCGAGAGTGCCGTGGGGCGGGGGAGCACCTTCCGGATCCTCCTCCCGGGGGAGCCGCCGGCATGACCCCGACCGCCCCCTTCCGGATCCTGGTGGTGGACGACGAGGCGCCCCAGCGGGAGCTCCTGGCCGGCTTCCTCGCCAAGCAGGGCTACGAGGTCGTCCCGGTCGCGAGCGGGAACGAGGCCCTGGCGCGGCTCCAACGGGAGACCTTCGACCTCATCCTCACGGACCACCGGATGCCCCAGATGAGCGGGCTCGACCTGCTCAAGGCCGCCCGGGAGGTCAACCCGGAGCTCCCGGTCGTGGTGATGACGGCCTACGGGAGCGTGGAGCAGGCGGTCGCGGCCATGAAGGCCGGAGCCTACGACTACCTGGGGAAGCCCATTGACCTGGACGACCTCCTGCACCGGATCGGGAAGGTGCGGGAGCGGCAGCAGCTCCTGGCGGAAGTGCGCGCGCTCCGCCAGGACCTGCGGGGCCGCTACCGGCTCGAGGGGATCATCGCCGAGAGCGGCGCCATGCAGGAGGTGCTCGGGGTGGTGCGGCGGGTGGCGCCCAGCACGGCCACCGTCCTGATCCAGGGGGAGAGCGGGACCGGGAAGGAGCTCGTTGCCCGGGCGCTGCACGCCCAGAGTCCACGGGCCTCCGGTCCCTTCGTCGCGGTCAACTGCGCCGCCCTCCCGGAGACGCTGCTGGAGAGCGAGCTGTTCGGCCACGAGAAGGGGGCCTTCACGGGCGCGAGTGAACGGCGGCTGGGGCGCTTCGAGGCGGCCGAGGGGGGAAGCATTTTCCTGGACGAAATCGGGGATCTCAGCCCGGGGCTGCAGGTAAAGCTGCTCCGGGTCCTGCAAGAGCGGCGGGTCGAACGGGTCGGCGCGAACCGCCCCATCCCGGTGGACGTGCGGGTCATCGCCGCCACCAAGGTGGACCTGGAGCGGGCCATCCGGGAACAGCAATTCCGGGAGGACCTCTACTACCGCCTGAACGTGGTGACCGTCACCCTCCCGCCCCTCCGGCGGCGCCGCGAGGACCTCCCGCCCCTCCTGGATCACTTCCTGAAGCGGTTCGCGCAGGCCAACGCGAAGGACATCCGGGGGTTCACCCGGGAGGCGCGGGACGCCCTCATGAAGTACGACTACCCGGGCAACGTCCGGGAGCTGGAGAACATCGTCGAGCGGGCGGTCCTCCTCAGCCGGGGGGAGGTCATCGGTCTGGCCGACCTGCCGCTGGCGGTGCAGGAGGGGGCGGGTGCCGCGGGCGCGCCGCCGGCGAGCCTCCCCGCGCTCCTGGAGCAGGTCGAGCGGGAGAAGATCCTGGAGGCGTTACGGGACGCCGGGGGGGTCCAAACCCGGGCGGCGGAGCGGCTCGGCATCAGCGAGCGGGCGCTGCGCTACAAGCTCAAGAAGTACGGGCTTGGGGAGGGAGACTGACGGCCTCAGGGCTTGAGGTAGCGTTTCAGGCCGTCCTCCAGGCGCTCGAAGGTGATCCCGAAGACCCGGATGGCCTCGCTGGGGTCCACGAGTTCTTCCATCAAGATGAAGTCAATGGCCGCCGGGGAGAGGGGCGGCGTCGGGAGCAGGGTCATCGGGAGGGCCACCAACTTCATGAGCAAGGCCGGCTGGTGGAGGAGCAGTCGCCGCTTGCCGAGGACGCGCATCACGGTCCGGATGATGTCGTCCATGGTGAGGATCTCGGGGCCGCCCAGCTCGAAGACCTTCCCTGTGGCCTCCGCCTTGTGAACGGCGGCCGCCGCCACGGCGGCCACGTCGAAGACGGAGACCGGCTGCACCCGGTTCTTCCCGTTGCCGATCACCGGCACCACCGGCAGGTACCGGACGAACGCGATGAACTTGTTGAGGCTCCGATCCTCGGGGCCGTAGACCCAGGAGGGACGGAGGATGACATACTGCATCCCGCTCAGCCGGATCCGCTCCTCCGCCATGTGCTTGGCCTGGAACCAGGGCTGGGTCTTGACCGGGGAGGTCCCCGCCCCGCTCAGGTAGATGAAGCGCTTGACCTCGTTGTCCACGCAGGTCCAGACCAGCCGCGCCGTCCCCATCCCGTCAATGTTCAGGTACGTGTAGCCCTTGCGGGGGCTCTCGACCGGGTGGTTCGGGAACTGGACGGCGTGGACGATGCAGTCCATCCCGCGCGTGGCCGCCTTGAGGGAGACCTCGTCGGTCACGTCGCCCCCCACCATCTTCACGCGGTCGCCCCACCGGTGGGGCGCGGCCGGGGTCCGGGTCAGGCAGAAGACCTCGTCTTGCCCTTTCACGAGTTCGTCAATGATGTGGGAGCCGATAAACCCCCGGCCCCCCGTCACCAGGATTTTCATGGCATCCCCCTTCCCCTCTCGGCCCGGGACCTCCCTCCGGCTTCCTTCCCTTTGTATCCTCACGGCGCTCGCGGCCCAAGGGAAAAGCGGAGGGTGGTTCCCACGTTTCTTCGCTTTATCTCCCAAGATGCTCGCGTGAGGCTATTCCCTCCAGGGCCTTGACAACCAAACTTCTGTTTAGTATATTTTGGCCATGATGATCGCTGCAGCCCTGGCTGATCCTGGCCGCCGCCCCACCACGTTCCACGACCTCCTGGGTGAGCCACCCCCGAGGCTCCTACTCCTCACGGGCCCCCGGCTCACCCTGCAGCTCGGCACCGCCCTGGCCGCCCGGCGTCTGCTCCGGGAGGGCCGGGTCCTCTACGTGGACGGGGCCAATGCGTTCGACCCCTATACCCTCGTCCGGATCGCGCGGCGGGCCGGGGCGGATGCCCGGAGGCTCCTCTCCCGCCTGAAAGTGACGCGCGCCTTCACCTGCCATCAACTGGAGACGCTCCTCTGCGAGCGGCTGGCCGCGGCGGTCGTCGCCGAGCGTCCCGCGCTGGTGGTGGTGGCCGGGTGGAGCGACCTCTTCCACGACGAGAACGTCCCGGAGCGGGAGGCGATGCGGCTGTTGGAGCGGACGGCGGCCGCGGTGCGGTCCCTGGCGGCCCGGGCGGTCCCGGTCCTGGGGACCCACCTGACCGAGCCCGAGACGGGGCGGCTGCCGCGGCTCACCGCCTGCCTCACGGCCGCGGCGGAGGGGGTCATTGCGGTCAGCCGGGAGGAGGGGGAGGTGCGCCTCACGCGGGTCAAGCCGCCATCACCCGCCCTGTCCCCCCTCGCGGTGGAGGAGGGGAACCTCCTCCCATTCTTCAGCCTGCGCCCCGTCTGGCGGGCGGACTGACGAGAGGAGAGAGGAGACGGCGATGGGCCGCACCGTGATGCCGATCAGCCGCGCCATCGAGGAGGAGTTCGCCTCCTGGGGGAAGTTCCGCCGGGCCCTCCGGAAGGAGGACCAGGAGGCGCTGGAGGCCATGTTCTGCGCCGCCAAGTTCCACGTGGCGGCCGCCGCCTACGCCTC
>JACPAU010000018.1 GCA_016180705.1 Candidatus Methylomirabilota bacterium | reverse complement strand
GGGATCCGGAGAGGCCGCCCGCGCGGCGATCTCCTTGGCGAGCACGGTTCCGAGGGGTGGGAGAGCCACACGCAACGCGCGGAAGGGGGGCTCGCCCGAGGCCAGGAAGGGGCTGAGCAGGGCCGCCAGGTCCGCCGCGCTCTCGGGGGGCCTGGCGGCCGGGGGGACGTCGAGGGAGAAGTCGGGTGGCAGGGCGAACAGGGGGCGCTCGGGGGTGCGGAGGGCGGCTCCGGGGCGCCGGGGGAGGAGGCTCACCTCGAGGGTCGTTTCTCCCGCGTCGAAGTCCAGGCGGACGCGGCGCGCCCACTCCTGGACGGCGAGGTCGGTCAGCGCCCGGCCCCGGAGCGCTCGTGCCAGAGCCCGCGCGACGGGCTCCCGGCTGCTCCCCTCGCTCCCGGACGTCAGGGCGAGGACGGGCCGCCCGGGGGTGAGGTCGAGGAGCAGGGAGGGAGCGCCCGCGAAACGCAGGACCGCGGCGGGGCCGGCCACGGAGGCACCGGCAACCCGGCGATCGAGGAGCGCCTCCCGCATCTCGCGGGAGACGGCGAGGAGGCAGAGGAAATCCATGGGCGCTCCGACCCGCGGATGATACCGGCTTTCCGGGGGCAGGTAAAGCCGCGGCTCGACTCGGGAAATTGACATCCCCCGGATCTTTGAGTACCGTAGGAAAGTTTCAGGCCTCCCACCCCCGGGAGGCCGGGGCGGGAAGGGCAGGGCGCGCGCGATGCTCAAGAGCATGACGGGCTTCGGGAGGGGCGAGCACACCACCCCCCGCGCCCACTACCGGGTCGAGGTTCAGGCCCTGAACCACCGCTTCGTGGAGGTCCGCGCCCGGCTGCCCCGGCGCCTCTGGCGCCTCGAACACCAGATCCAGCGCGAGGTGCAGAACCGATTCGGGCGGGGCCGCTTCGAGGTCCATCTTACGGAGCGTTTGCTCGGCGATTCCCCCAGGACGGTGCACGTGGACCGGGCTGCGGCCCGCCAGTTCGTCGCGGCCGTCCGCGCCCTGCAGCAGGAGCTGGCCCTGCCCGGCACACTCTCGATCGAGGCCCTGATCGGCCTCCGGGACCTGGTGAGCCTCGAGGAGCCGGAGGAGGAGGCGGGCGCCGGGTGGGAGGAGATCCGGCCGGCCCTGGAGCAGGCCCTGGCCGACCTGGAGGCGATGCGGGAGAAGGAGGGGGCGGCCCTCGCCGCCGAGCTGCGGCACCGCCTCGACCTCCTGGAACGGGGACGGAGCACCGTGCTCGCCCGCGCCCCGGAGACGGTCTCGGCCTACCGGGCGCGGCTCCAGGCGCGGGTCGCGGCCCTGGCAGCCGGGGTCTCCGTCGAGCCGGGGCGGCTGGAGCAGGAGGTGGTCCTGTTCGCCGACCGGGCCGACATCACCGAGGAGGGGGCGCGCCTGGCGAGCCACCTGGCGCAGTTCCGGGATCTGCTGGAGGCCCCCGGCCCGCAGGGGCGGCGGCTGGAGTTCCTCCTCCAGGAGATCAACCGCGAGGTGAACACCCTGGGGAGCAAGGCCGCCGACGCGGGCATCGCGGCGGAGGTCGTGGCCATGAAGGCCGAGCTGGAGAAGATCCGGGAGCAGCTCCAGAACGTGGAGTAGGGGTGCGGCGGTCTTGGCCGGCTGCCCCCGGGAGGAGGGGGTGGCGACCGAGCTCCTGAACGTCGGCTTCGGCAACGTGGTGGTGGCCAGCCGCATCGTCGCCATCGTCAACCCCGCCTCCGCGCCGAGCAAACGGCTCAAGGACGAGGCCAAGGAGGTGCGGAAGCTGGTGGACGCCACCAACGGGCGCCGGACCCGCGCCATCATCGTCACCGACAGCGACCACGTGGTCCTCTCGGCGATCCAGGCGGAGACGCTGGCCCAGCGCCTGATGGGGGCGCCGGCCGGGGGGTAGCGGCGGGGCGGGTGGCGCGCGTGAAGCCGGAGCGGCTCCTCATTGTCGTCTCGGCCCCTTCGGGCGCGGGGAAGACGACCCTCTGCGAGCAGGCGGTCCGCCGGCTGCCGCGCCTCGTGCACTCGGTCTCGTACACCACGCGCCCCCCCCGGCCGGACGAGCGCGACGGGCGGGACTACCACTTCGTGGACGAGGCCACGTTCCGGCGGATGGTGGCGGAGGGCGCCTTCGCGGAGTGGGCCACGGTCCACGGCCACCTCTACGGGACCTCCCGGAAGGACCTGGAGGCCCACTGGGCCGCCGGGAACGACGCGATCCTGGACATTGACACGCAGGGGGCGGCCATCCTGCGGGGGAAATTCCGGGACGGGATCTTCGTTTTCATCCTCCCCCCGTCCGTCGCCCAGCTGGAGGCGAGGCTCCGGAGCCGGCGGACCGACGCGCCGGAGGAGATCGCCCGGCGATTGGCGAAGGCCAGGACGGAGATGGCCGCCTACCCCGAGTACGAGTACGTGGTCGTGAACGACGACGTGGAACGGGCGGTGGGGGTGCTCTGTGCCATCATCACCGCCGAGCGGTCGAAGAGCCGCCGGTTCATCCCGGGGCCCGGCTTGGCCACCGCGGAGTGACGGCGGGAGGAGGAGACGTCCAATGCCCCTGGTGCCGATCGAGCAGATTCTCGACAAGGCGGACAGCAAGTACCGCCTGGTCATCATCGCCGCGAAGCGGAGCAAGCAGGTGAGCCGCGGGAGCCCGCCGCTGGTGCATCATCGCAGCGTGAAGCCCACCTACATCGCCCTGGAGGAGCTGGCCGCCGGGATGGTGGACTACAGCATGGTGCCGCTGGAAGAGGCGGTGGCGGCCGGCATGCTGGTGGAGCAGGCGGCCAAGCCGACCTGGTTCCGGGATTTGGCGCCGGAGGCGGTGGCGGCGGGGGAGGAAGAGGAGGAGGTCGTCGCCGAGGCCGAGGCGGTGGTGGAAGAAGCTGCTCCCGAGGCGGAAGAGGCGCCCCCGGCGGCGGCCGAGCCCCCGGTGGTGCCGGAAGGGGAAATCGTGGACCTGGAGTCGCTGGAGGGGAGCGACAAGGAGGAGGAGGAGTAATCCGCCGGCGCCGGGGCCAGGCATGTGGCCCCGGCGCCGTTTGTCTTCCTGATCCTCGCGAAGGGGGAGGGATGACCGGGGTCGTCCTGGCCGGGGGGAAGTCCTCCCGGATGGGCACGAACAAGGCGCTCCTCACCTTCGGCGGCAGGCGCCTCATCGAGCGGATCGTCGCCGCCCTGCGGGACCTGTTCCCGGAGGTGCTCGTCATCGGGGGGACGCCGGGCCCCTACGACGACCTGGGCGTCCGGGTCATCCCGGACCTCATCCCGGAGAAGGGGTCGCTCGGCGGGATCTACACGGCCGCGGCCGCGGCCTCCCATCCCCATGCCTTCGTGATGGCCTGCGACATGCCCTTCTTCAACGCCTCCCTCATCCGGTACATGCAGGCGCTCGCGGCGGACGCCGACCTCGTCATCCCGCGCTCGGCCGAGGGGCTCCAGCCGCTGCACGCCATCTACGGCAAGGCCTGCCTCCCGCACATGGAGGAGGCGATCCGGTCGGGAGATTTGAAGATCGCCCGCTTCTTCCCGAAGGTGCGGGTCCGCGAGGTCGGCCCCGAGATTCTGGCGACCCTCGACCGGGAGGGCCTCGCCTTCCTGAACGCCAACACGCCGGAGGAGTTCGCGGAGGCCCTCGCCCGGTGGAACGCAGAGCAGCACGGCCGGCGCGCCGCCTCCTGAGCGCGTCCTGGGTCCTCCCGGTGGCAGCACCCCCCATCCGGGACGGGGCCGTCCTGGTCGCGGACGGCCGCATCGAAGCCGTCGGCCCGCGCGCGGCGCTCCGCGCCGCCGCCGCCGCCGCCGAGGACGCCTTCCCAGGGGCGGCGCTCCTGCCCGGCCTCGTGAACGTCCACACGCACCTGGAACTCTCCGGCCTCCTCGGCACGCTCCCGCAAGGGCGGGGCTTCCTCCCCTGGGTGCTGGCGCTCATCGAGCGCAAGCGCACCCTCGATGCCGCGTGGTACCGGGCGTCGGTCCGGGCCGGGATCGGGGCGCTGCTCCGGGCCGGGACGACCTGCGTGGGGGAGGTGACCTCGGCCGGGGTGAGCCCGGCGCTGCTCCGGGAGAGCGGCCTCCGCGGGGTCGTGTACTGGGAGGTCCTGGGTCCCGATCCTGCCCAGGCGGAGGTCCTCGCTGCGGGGGCGGCGAAGGCCCTGGCCGACCTGGCGGGCCTGCTCCGGGACTCGCCCCTCGCGGCGGGCCTCTCGCCGCACGCCCTCTACAGCACCACGCCGGCGCTGCGGGCGGCGCTCCGGCGCCTGCGCGAGACCGGTCGCTGGCCCGCCGCCATCCACGCGGCGGAGTGCGCAGAGGAGGTCGCCCTCGTCCGGGAGGGGGCCGGGCCCCTCTGGGAGGGGCTGCTCCGGCCGCTGGGCGTCCCGCGTCCTGCGGCGAGCGGGGTGGGTCCTCTCGCCCTCCTGGAGGCGGAGGGGTGGCTCTCGCCCGGGACGCTCGTGATCCACGCGGCGCAGGCGGAGCCTGCGGACGCCGCCCGCCTGGCCCGGGCCGGGGCCGCCGTGGCCTGCTGCCCGCGGAGCAACGCCGCCCTGGGCGTGGGCACCGCTCCCCTCGCGGCCCTGGAGCAGGCGGGGGTCCGGGTCGGGCTGGGGACCGACTCGCTGGCGAGCGCCCCGAGCCTCAGCCTCTGGGACGAAGTCCGCGCGGCGCGCTTGCTCCTCCCCGAGCGGCCCGCGCGGGAGTGGCTCCGGATGCTCACTCTCGGAGGGGCGGAGGCGCTGGGACTCGCCGACCGGACGGGGTCGCTCACCCCCGGGAAGGCGGCCGACTGCATCGCGGTCCGGGCGGCCTTCGGCCCCCATGAGGAGCCGGAGGTCTCGCTCCTGGAGACGGCCTCGGAGGAGGCGGTCTCCTTCGGCATGGTGGGGGGGAGGGTCCTGCTCGATGCGCGGGCCGCGGCGAGGGAGGGGCATGGGCGCTGAGCCGCTCCGCCTGGGGAAGGTCGCCTATCTCAACTGCGAGCCGGTCTACGCCGGCCTGGAGGACGGGAGCACCCCGGCCCGGTGCACGATCGTGGAGGGGACGCCCGCCGTCCTGAACGAAGCGCTCATGGCGGGCGCC
>JACPAU010000017.1 GCA_016180705.1 Candidatus Methylomirabilota bacterium | reverse complement strand
CGTCCGTTTCCGGGTCGCCCCGGACGGCGCGGTCGCCGCCGCGGAGGTGGTTGGCTCGTCGGGGTCCCCCCTGCTGGATGCGGCCTCCCTCGAGACGATCCGGCGGGCAGCCCCCCTCCCCCCGATCGCGGGCTGGCTCCGGGTCCGGATCTCCTACGGGCTCAGGGAAGCCCGGCCGTGACTCTTGCCGAGCCCCGGCATCAGTGCTAGGCTTCCCGGCGACATGCCGACCACTCCGGTTCCCATCCTGGAATTCTCCGACTACCTCTGACCCTGGTGCTACCCTGCAGCGGTCCGGCTGCAGCACCTCGCCGCCAAACACTCGGGGAAGGTGCGCCTCACGCGGCGGGCCTTCTGCCTGCGGCCCCAACCCGACCCCACAGTCCGCTTCAAGGGGACCTACCGGGAGGCGGCCTGGCAGCGGGCCTCGACCTCGGCGGCGGACGTGGGGATCACCTTCCGGATGTGGACCCGCGAGGACTTCCCCACGACGAGCCTCCCGGCCCAGCAGGCGGCGAAGGCCGCGGAGCGGCTCGGCCCCGACGCCTTCGAGACCGCGCACCTGGCCCTCTTCCGGGCCTTCTTCGAGGAGGAGGTCAACATCGGGAGCCGGGAAGAAGTGATCGAGGTCATCCGGCGGGCCGGCCTGCCGCTCGAAGGCTTCCTGGCCGAGTACGAGGCCCCGGGCCTCCGGGAGGCGGTCCTCGCCGAGTACTTCGACGCCGTCCACACGCACGGGATCTCGGCGATCCCCACCGTCGTCATCGGGTCGGAGGCGCCCATCGTGGGCGCGGTCCCGCTCGCCGAGTACGAACGCTTGCTCGCCAAGCACCAGCCCGCGTGAGCCCTCTGTCGCCAGCGCCGCACCGCCGCTCCGAGCCGGGAACGGGGTCCGGCCCGCGATGAAGATCCCCGACGAACGCCCGCACCTCGCGGAGGTGCGGGAGTTCTACTCCGAGATCTCTTACGAGTACGACGGGCGGCGGGAGGCCTACTTCGTCAACCTCCACCGCCTCTTCGCCCGCTGCCTGCGGGAGATCTTCCGGGACGGGCGCTTCGGCGGTCCCTTCGACACGGTCCTGGACGCCGGGTGCGGGACCGGCAGCCAGGTCCTCTACGCCGCCAACTTCTGCCGGCGGGCCATCGGGGTGGACCTCACCCCGGGAGCCCTCGAGGTCGCCGGCCGGAAGGTGGCGGCCCGCGACCTCAAGAACGTGCGGCTGGTCGTGGGGGACGTGACGCGCCTGAGCCTGCGCGACCGGACCTGCGACTGCGTGCTCAGCCTGGGGGACGTGATCGGCCACATTCCCAACTATGAGGCGATGCTGGCCGAGGTGGCCCGGGTGTCGAAGCCCGGCGCCCTCTTCTGCTTCGAGTGCGAGAACAAGTGGTACCCGGGTCTCCTCTGGGACCGGAAGGAGCGGCGGGCAGCGCTCAGGAACCGTCGGAAGGGGCACCTCCGGGTCTGGGAGTTCAAGGGCAAAGCGCTGATCTTCAACTCCTTCGCCCGGGGCGAGATCACGGCCCTCCTCTCGAAGCACGGCTTCACCATCCTGGACATCTACGGCTTCGACTTCTTCACGTACCTCCTCCCCATCCCCGACAAGTACCAGTTCTCCGACGGCTCCGGGTGGCAGGAGAAAACGGTCCACGTCCTCGGCCGGGTGGACGTGGCCCTCACCCGGTACTTCCCGGTCAACCGGTTCGGCTACAGCGAGGTGATCTTCGCGCGCCGGGAGGACTGAGGCCGCCTACTCGCGGGCCGCGAGCAGGATCCCGGAGGCGATGACGGTGCCCCCCAAAAGGAAGGCGGCGCCGAGCCGCTCGCCGAGGAAGAGCCAGGCCAGGACCCCTCCCACCACCGGCTGAGCGAAGAAGAAGACCGCCACCACACCGGCGGGGAGGCCCTCCAGGCCCTTGTACCAGAGGTACCAGGCGAGGGCCGTGGAGGCCAATCCCAGGTAGAGGATGGCGAAGACGCCGCCGGCGGAAGGCAGGGGAACCGGCCGGCGGCTCACCTCCCAGAGGAGGACCGGGAGGAAGAAGGGAAGGCTCCAGAGGCAGCCGTAGGTCATGGCCGGCAGCGCCCCGTACCGGGCCACCAGGGGCTTGCCCAGGACCGTGACGAGAGCCCACGCAGCGGCCGCGGCGAGGAGCAGGAGGCTCCCCCAGACCGTCTCCCCCGCGAACAGCTCCTGGAGCCCCGTCTGCCCCGCCACGACCACGACCACCCCCCCGAAGGCCAGGATCGTCCCCCCTACCGTCCGGGCCGTGGGCACCTCCCGCAGCAGCAGCCACGCCAGGAGGACCACGAAGGCCGGCGTGGTCGTGGTGAGGAGCGCCCCCTCCGCGGCCGTGGCCAGGTCGGTCCCGACGAACTGGGTGACGATGGTGCCGCAGACCGTGGCTCCCAGGCGGATAAAGCGCCCCCGGTCTTCGCTGCCGTAGCTGGCCCGGCCGGTCCGCCGGACGAGGAGCCAGCAGGCGAGGCCCCCCAGGGTCATCCGCGCGAAGCCCAGCGTGACCGGGGGGAGTTCCGCGAAGGACCACTTGCTCACGACGTACATGCCGCCCCAGATGGCGGCGGCGAGCAGGGGGAAGAGCGCGTGGATCGGGACGAAGGAGGCGGTGGCGGGGATGGGCCTGGCGGGGGCACGGGGCGTCATGGCCGCCCATATTAGGAAGCGCCGTGGGCCTTTGCAACGCGAATTCTCCGCCTGCCCCGGTGGGTTGGGACCAGGGGCACGCGGAAGCAGGGGCCCCGGGAGCCAAGGGCGGTTCCCGGGGCCGGAGAGAGGCCTACTGCACCCGCACTTGCTGCTCGATCTCCTGCGCCTCGTCGTCCGAGAGGCCCAGGTTCGCCTTCTGCTGATCAAGGGAGGCGCGGTCCTGCTCGCTGATGCTCTTGTCCTGCTGCATGACCGCCTGGACCGCCTCCCGGTAGGCCTGCCGGGCCTCATCCGTCGCGGCCAGCGCCGGAGCGGCCGTCAGGAAGGCTGCGAGGGAAATTGCAACGATGGAAGTGCTCAGATGATCGCGGAGAGACATATCGGACCTCCCCAGCACGGCCGGGAGCCTGACGAGCGCCGCCAGACTCCGGGTGCTCACGGTGCACGTCAAGACCGAATGGAATCGCGACGCAGATCGGCGCTAGGCGGCGTGTGGCGGTTCACCGTCGCGGCAAGAGACGGGGGCGATCTGGAGGGGCAGCGGAAGGGGGGGGCGCTGCGGTGTCGAGAGCCGCTTTAGGATTGCGGCGGAGCGAACCCGGAGCGTGTGCGCAAGGGCGGCGATCCCTTCCAGCGCGCCGGCGGTGGCAGGGAGCGCATGGAGTCGCCGGCCGTCGTCGTCGGGACCCTGGGCGGGATCGGGGAGTGGGGCAAGAGGGTCTGTCCCGCTCCTCCGTGTCATCTGCTCCGCGCCGCCCACGCCATCGAAGTCGTCGAGGCTCTCCGCGTAGAGGGCGAGCGGCTGGCCGGCGACGAACCACAGGAGCAGGGAGGCCGCGGCAAGGGTTCGCGCGAGGGGCATGCCGGGCTGGTTCGATCCCAGGGGAACTCTCATAGCACCCGAGAAGTTAGACCGCGCAGGCGATCCCGCAAGAAGGAAAATGCTTTCACCCGCCAAACGGCAGATGGCTCCGAAGGGACCTGGACCCGGGCGAGCCGCTGATGCTCAAGAGGGGCCCACGCGGTAGGGGCGCCGCAGGGACGAGGCCTGTTGGGCCGTCGCGGCGGTATCGCGCGGGTCCTGTCCCGTGACGAGGTCCTTCAGGAGCGCGAGGTAGTTCTCCACGGGGACGGCCCCGGCGAGCGCCCAGCGGTCGGCGAACACCACGGTCGGGGTGCTCTGGATGCCGCGCGCCCTGGCCGCCTGCGCCTCGGCTGCCACGGCCCGGTCGCAGGCGCCGGAGACCAGGTCGGCCTCGAACTGCCCCAGGTCCAGGGCCAGGTCCTGCGCCAGGTCCAGGAGGACCTCCCGGTCACCCACGTTCCGGCACTGGATGAGGTGCGCCTCCTGCGCGTGCTCGAAGTAGGTCCCGTGGGCCAGGAAGCCCCCCTGCTGCTCCGCCGCCTTCACGCCCGCCAGGATCGAGAGGGACGCGGGGTAGGGGAACGGGCGGCTGGCCATGAGGTCGGTATTGATCCGCTCGCCCCCGGGCTCGCGGGCCGCCGCCGCCCACTGCTTCAGGATCTCCGCCTTGGCCCGGGCCGGACTCCCGAAGCGCTGGACATAGTCCTGCGGGCTGAGGGCGAGCGCGAAGACCCGCCCCTCGATCCGGATCCGGTCCCCCGCCAGCTGCTTCACCCGCTTCAGCCGACCGGCTGCGAGGAAGCACCAGCATCAGAGGACGTCGTGGTAGACCGTGAGCGCAATCGCCATCGGTCTCTCCGCCGCCGCGGCCCGCCGACGATGGGGGGAGTCCTTCCGTCAGTGAATCTTGGCTGTGGTTGGGGGGAACTGGCCGCCCGCCTGGTGCGCATGCTGGGCCCCCGAGGTCGCCCGGGGCGGTCGCCCCGGGCGGCTGCGGGGGTTGGAAGTGGCGCGATTCTACCACGGAATGCGGGCGGTTCAAGGCCCCTACCACCGCATCCGGACCCGATAGGTGACGGTGGTCTTCCCGTCCTTCGGGACCTGGACCACGTACTGGAGGGTGTGGGCCTCGACCTTCTCGTACGGGTGGCTGCTCCGGAGCACCTCCCAGTCGCCGGGGACGGGCTCGAGGATCGTCACCTGGACGTCATCCTTCTTGTGATTGCGGAGCTGGATGTCCCATTCGGTCTCGTACACGCCCGAGGCGATCTTCCGCCAGTCCCGCTGGGTGCGTTCCCCGACCACGTCGAAGGCCTCCCCCATCTTGATCCGCACCCTCTCGTCCTTCGGCGTGTGGTCAATCGTGTCCTCGCCGATGAACTGCAGGCTCCGGTCGCGGAGCTGCTTCGTGATCGGGATGCCGGATGCCTGCAGCAGGCTGATCTGCTTCGTCTGGTTCTGCTTGACGGTGGTGCGGCCGTCCAGGGAGTACAGATGGTACTCGAAGAAGGCCTCCTGCTGGAACTGCCGGGAGGGCTCCGCGGCGGACGCCTTGGCGGCGTATTCCAGCGCGTCCCGCATCTGGCGCCCTGTCTGGGCCCGGTGGATGTCGCCGGCCACCAGTTTCAGGGCGGCGTCGGGATACGTGGCGCCGCTCTTGTTGTCAATGGTCACCCACCCCGACAGGTCGCCCCCGTCATCGCGGGCGTTCAGGACGACGATGTAGTCGGCCTTCCAGGTGATGCCTCCCGTGAGGTACGAGGCCTCCACGCGCTGCGGCTGCCGGGCGCGATTCTGGAGGAGCCAGACGAGGGTGGGCTGCGGGATCAGGTTTTCCGGGAGGTCGGGGAGGATCACGCGGCCGTGATGGCCCAGGTGGATCTGGCCGTTGATCCGGTAGATCGGCCCGCCGTTCGTGCTCAGGAGCACCGCATCTATCAGCGTCCCGTCCCCGACCATGAGCTTCACGGTCTTCCCCACGAACTTGTCCAGGAGCTTCTGCGGGTTGAGCAAATCGTACTCGTAGTTCTGCTC
>JACPAU010000016.1 GCA_016180705.1 Candidatus Methylomirabilota bacterium | reverse complement strand
CGTGCTTGTGGGGCGGGTAGGAGGACCACTCCCCCGCCTTGTTGAAGGTCTCGCCCACCAACAGGTGCTTCGCGGGGAAGGCGGGCTCGATGATGTCGTGGACCTCCCGCTCGAAGCCCTCCCGCCCCCGCACCGTTACCTTCACCTTCTCGGGGCCGATCAGGCGCGGCTCCCCCGCCAGGTCGCTCGGGGCGCGGCAGAGGGCGGCCTCCACCGCGCTCACCGCCTCCACCGCGAACTTGAATCCTGTTGGGATGTAGACGGCGGTCGCCCGCCCGGCGAAGACGTTCGCCCGGCCGCCGATGGCGTCGAAGCGGACCTGGCCCACCTTCACATGGGCGAGGCCCCCCAGCAGGACCAGACAGATCTCCTCCCCGTCGCTCTTGCTCCGGTACTTGCCCCCCGCGGGGAGGTTCAGCATCCCGAGCTCGAGGAACCGGATGTCCTCCTTCCCGCGCCGGATGACCGGCACGTAGCCCTCCTTCGACGTGTACTGGATCAGGAACTTCATGCGCCTACCCCCGGTCGAGGCGGAACACCATCTGCGTCGGGCGGACGAAGCGGAGGGCCACAAGGAGGATCGCCAGCACGATCGCCATGTAGATCACGGCCATTGCGTCCACCGAGTAGATGGGACGCATCCCGGCAGCGAAGACCGCGTAGTAGAGCGCCACCACGAGGGTCTGGGAGCCCGCGCCCGAGAGCAGGAAGGTCAATTCGAAGTTCGCCACGGTGGTGACCAGGATCAGGAGCCCGGCCGTGAGGAGCCCCGGCACCGCCAGCGGCAGCACCACGCGCCGGAAGACCTGGAACCGGCTCGCGCCGTGCACCCGCGCCGCCCACTCCAGGTTCACGCTGATCTGCTCGAAGAACGGGAGAAGGATGAAGATCGCCAGGGGGAGCATCGGGACCAGGTTCGCGAGGATGACGCCGACGATCGTGCCACCGATGTGGTACCGGTAGAGGGTGGTCGCGAGCGGGATCCCGTAGGTCATCTGGGGGATGAGCAGCGGCAGGAAGTAGAGGAGAAGGAGCGCCCCCTTGGCCCGGATGTCGCGCCGGGCTAACGCCCAGGCTGCCGGGAACCCGAGGAGGAGGGCCAGCGCGGTCACGCTCCCCGCCACGACCACGGTCACCGTGAGGATCTGGGGCAACTGGAACTCGCGCCAGGAGTAGGCGTACCAGGCCGTCGTCCAGTCGGGCGGCAGCGGCGTGGCGAACCAGCGCCGCGCGAACGACGAGACCACGACGTGACCCACGATCCCCACCAGGTTCAGGACGAACCCGAGGACGAAGCAAAAGACCGCCAGCCGCCAGCCGCCTCCGCGCATCAGCGCTTCCCCGCCCCCATGGTCGCCACGCCCGTCGCCGCCAGCCGGCCCCGCAGTAGCAGGACGATGATCAGTCCCACGAGCTGGCCGGCCCCCATGATGACGGCGATGGCCGAGGCCATGGACATGTCGTAGTGCTCGAAGGCCTGCTGGTAGGCGGCGATGGCGATCGTCCGCGTCGCGCCGGCCGGCTGCCCGACGAGGACCGCCGAGGGGAAGACCCCGAAGTTCATGACGAAGACGAGGGCGAAGGCGATCGCCGCCCCCGGCGCGATGAGCGGCCACAGGACCCGCCGGAAGACGTCCCACGGGCGCGCGCCCAGGACCCGTGCGGCGTGCTCGAGGGCCGGGTCAATCCCCGAGATGTAGCCCAGGAGCATGAGGAAGCAGAAGGGGAAGTGCTGGACGAAGAGGGCGATCATCACCCCCGTGTAGTTGTGCGTCAGCCGGATCGGGTCTGGGAGGCCGGCCATCAGCAGCAATTGGTTCAGCCATCCTTTCGGCCCGTAGAAGCCGTTGATGCCCTCGGCCACCAGCACCGTGCCGAGCGCGATGGGCAGAACCAGGAGCGTGGTGATGGTCCGCTCGAGCCAGATCCCCCGCCGCATCACGTAGGCGACCGTGAGGGCGAGCAGGACCGTCAGGACGGTGTTGGGCACGGCGAGGGAGAGGGTCACCCAGATCGTGCGCGCCTGCCAGGGGTCGAGGAAGAAGGCCAGGTAGTTGGCGACCGACAGGCCGCCCTCCCCCTTCCCCGGGCGGAGGGAGAGGTAGACCCCGTAGCAGAACGGGTAGACGAACATCACGAGGACGTACAGCGCCGACGGGACGAGGAGCGCCGGCCCCGCCCCCTCCAGCCGGCGCGCGGGGCGCACCTTCGCGAGCGGCGCCGCGGCCGCCGCGGCTTCCGTCCTCACGGGATCCCTCCCCCGCCGTCCTCGGACAGCAGGATGACCACGCGCTCGGCCGGCAGGCGAAGTCCGACCGTGCTGCCCACCGCCACCGGCTGCGCGACCCGGGCCTTGACCGTCTGCCCCGAGTCCAGGATGACCTCGAGGTCGTACTCCCGTCCCAGATATTCCGTCAGCCGCACCCGCCCCCGCAGCACGTTCGGGCCGGGCGGCTCTCCGGTGACCGCCACGTCCTCGGGGCGCACGGCCGCCACCCCCGCGGCGCCCGGCGGCAGCGGCGCCGCCCCGCGGCCCGCGAGCGTGAGCGGCCCCGCGCGACCCACCACCGTCCCATCCGGGTCGCCACCGGTGACGGTTAGGGAAAAGAAGTTCCGGTAGCCCATGAAGTCAGCCACGAAGAGGTTCTGCGGCCGGTCGTGGATCTCGGCCGGCGTCCCGGCCTGCATGACCCGGCCCTCCCGCATCACGACGACGCGGTCGGACAGGGACAGGGCCTCGGCCTGGTCGTGGGTCACGTAGATGCAGGTCAGCCCCAGATCGGCGTGCAGGCGCTTGATCTCGGTCCGCATCTCGAGGCGAAGTTTCGCGTCGAGGTTGCTGAGCGGCTCGTCCAGGAGCAGGAGGCGGGGCTGGATCACGAGGGCGCGCGCGATCGCCACCCGCTGCTGCTGTCCGCCGGAGAGCTGGCCGGGATAGCGGTCCTCGAAGCCCGGGAGCTGCACCAGGTCCAGCATCTGGCGGACGCGCCCGGCGATCTCGGCCCGCGGCCACCCTCGGAGTTCCAGGCCGAAGGCGATGTTCTGGAAGACCGTAAGGTGGGGGAAGAGGGCGTAGTTCTGGAAGACCATCCCGAAGCCCCGCCGCTCCGGCGGCAGCCCGTCAATGCGCGTCCCGTCCAGCCAGATCTCGCCGGCGCTCGGCGGAATCAGGCCCGCCAGGAGGTTGAGCGCGGTGGACTTGCCGCACCCCGAGGGACCGAGGAAGGTCACGAACTCCCGGCCGCGGACCTCCAGGGCGAAGTCGTCCAGGACGGTCTTCCCCCCGAACCGCTTGGTCAGGCGGAAGTGGAGACTGCCGATCTGCTCAGCCATGACCGCGAGCGACCCTGCGGGCACACGCCCCCCGCCGCGGCGCCCTCATCCGGCCGGTCCCGCGGCGGGCAGCCCCGCCGATCCCCCCTAGAACTTCTTGATTCGCTGGGCCCCGACCTCCCTGTCCCACCGGTCCATCGCGGCGACGAGTTGCTTGACCGGCAATTGGGCCACGACCTTGTACTTCTTCTCCATGTCGGTGTACTCGGGGCGCCAGTGGTCGCGGACGAGCTTCTGGATGTCGGGCGGCGCCTTGTCGAGCGTCGCGGCCTTGATGGACGGCCCGATGAAGGCCTTCCAGGTCAGCACCTGCTGCTCGGGCCGCCGCATGAACTTCATCAGGTCGAGGATCACCTCCTGCTCGGCCGGCGAGATCCCCTTCGGGATCGCCCAGTAGTGCCCGTCAATCACGAAGGAGGTGTTCGGCAGGACGAAGATCTTGGAGTCGGGCGGGATCGTCCCCTCCGCGCGGGGCTTCATGTCCCACTCCATGATCCCGGCGATGATCCAGCGGGTCCCCTCGGCGAATTCCTTGAGCGTGACCGTGGTGCCCGTGGGGTAGTACTCGACGAACTCCCCGACCTCCTTCAGGAAAGCCCAGGTCTTGTCCCAGCCCGCGACCGGGTCCTTCGGGTTCCGGTCCCCGAGGATGTAGGGGAGCCCCGCGAGGATCGAGCGGCCCGGCCCGGAGTTCGCCGGGCGCGCGTACATGAACTTGCCGGGGTTCGCCTTCACCCACGCTCTGAACTCCTCCGCCGTCCGGGGCGGCTGCTTCACCTTCTGGGGGTTGTAGATGAACACCGGTCCGCCGTTCGAGACGACGGACGGCAGGAGGTACCCCTCCCCCTCGTCCTGGAGCACCTTGGCCGCGTCGGTCAGCTCCTCCCGGGGCAACAGCCTGTCGTACTGGGGGAAAAGCCTGACGAGCTGGCCGTTCTGGACCAGGACGGACCCCGCGTCCTGGCCGGTCAGGATCAGGTTGATGTCTACGCGCCCTGCGTCTTGCTGGACCTTGATCTTCGTCGGCAGCTCGGGCGCCGGGGCCCGTTGGTACGTCACCCCTTTGACCTTCTGGGGGTTGGCCTTCGCGTAATTCTCGATGATGTCCCGCACCGACGAGAGGTCCCCCGCCACGTCAATGACCGAGATGGTGATCGGCGCCTGGGCGGCCCCCCCGCCCACGCCGATCCCGAGCGCCAGGACCGCTGCTCCCACGAGCAGCTCGCCGACCCGCCACACCCTCACTCTGTGCATCGCCCCTCCTCCCCCGTCCCTCATCGGGCGGTCTGGGACCCGCGGCGGCCGTCAGCCCTTCAGGGCGCCGGCCGTGAGCCCACGGATCAGGTGTCGCTGCAGAAAGACGAACAGCGCGGCCACCGGCACCGTGCTGATGATGACCCCCGCCGACAGCTGTCCCCACTGGATCTCGTACTGACCGACCATGAAGAGCAGGCCGGCCGACAGGGTCCGCATCTCCGTCTCGGAGGTGAAGGTGATCGCGAAGAGCAGCTCGCTCCAGGAGGAGACGAAGGCGAAGATGGCCGTGGCCGCGATCCCGGGTGCCGCCAGGGGCAGGACCACCCGGCAGAGGGCCCCGAAGCGGCCGCAGCCGTCGATCATCGCGCTCTCCTCCAGCTCGCGCGGGATGGAGTCGAAGTAGCCGACCAGCATCCAGACCGTGAAGGGGACAGTGAAGGAGAAGTTCGAGTAGATGAGCGCCTGGTAGGTATCCAGCAGGCCGAGGGCGTGCCACTGGGA
>JACPAU010000015.1 GCA_016180705.1 Candidatus Methylomirabilota bacterium | reverse complement strand
CGCTGGACCGGGCCGGCCGGGATGCCGCGCCGGGCCGGTCCATCCTCGTCCTCGGCTATCCGACCGGCCTGGAGGCCATTCTGGCCAAGGCCCCCCCGGCGGTCGTGGACCAGCTGATGGCGCTGGAACTCCGCGACTTGGTCCAGGTTGTGGAGGCGCTGGCGGCCCGCCGGCTGATCCGGCCCGCCGCCACGCGGGGCTTTCTCGGGGACGTCCTCCCGCACGAGATCACCTTCGACGCCCAGACCACCATCGGGGGCAGCGGGGGCCCGGTCGTGGCCCTGACCGGGCGGGTGGTGGGGATCTCGTATGCGGTGCTCCGCCAGTTCGGCGGGTCCAACTTTGCCATCCCCACCCGGCTTGCCCTCCCCCTCCTGCAGGGTTCCTGAGCCCTTCCGATCTCCGGTCTTATGCGTCGTAAGTGCTTGTGTGGAATGGAATTTGCACCCCTCCCGGGTCACCTTTCATGCTCCGGGGAGTCAGGGGACAGAAGGGGGGGCGGTGCGAATTGCCGTGGTGGGCCGAACGGACCCCGGGCGACAGCGGGACCACAACGAGGACAGCCTCCTGGCGGACCCCGAGGCGGGCCTGTTCGCCGTCGCGGACGGGATGGGGGGGCACGAGGCCGGTGAGGTGGCGAGCGCCCTCGCCCTCGCGGCGCTCCACGAGTCCCTCGCCCCGCGCCGGCAGCTTTCCGCATCGCTCCAGCCGCCGGCACTCGATGCGCTGGCCGAGGGGATGCGGCTGGCCAACCGCCGGGTCTTCGAGGCGGGGCGGCACCGGCCGGCGGACGCCCGGATGGGGACGACGCTGGTGAGCGCCCTCATCGAGGACGCGCAGGCGGCATTCGCCTCGGTCGGCGACAGCCGCATCTACCGCCTCCGGGACGAGGCGCTGGACCAGCTCTCGCGCGACCACTCTCTCGTCTGGGAGCTGGTCGCCCGCGGGGAGATGAGCCCGGAGGAGGCGCGCCACTCCCCCCACAAGCACGTCATCACGCGCGCGGTCGGCATGCAACCGGCGGTGGAGGTGGACGCCTGGACCGAGCCGGTCCAGCCGGGCGACGTCTACCTCCTCTGCAGCGACGGCCTCACCGACGAGGTAACCGATTCCGAGATCCTGGAGGCCCTGCTGGCCGGCGGCGCCGATCTGGAGGCCGCGTGCCAGGCGCTGCTGGACCTGGCGAACCGGCGCGGGGGGAGGGACAACATCACCGCCCTCCTCGTCCGCTACGAGGCGGCCCCGGCCAAGGCCTAGGGCGGGCTCCCGCGAGGAACCCCGATGCCAATCCCTGGTCTCCCCACCTCCGGCGCTCCCGTCGCCCCGCCCGGGGCCCGCTACGAGGCCTTCGACGAGGTGTACCGGCGGGTCGTCAGTGCCGGCCAGAGCGCGAGCGGCTACTTCGTCCTCACCCTCCCGGAGGAGGCCCGGTACCTGTTCATCCTAGGGGGCCTTCCGTACGGGGCGGGCCGGGCGCAGGGCGGGCGTCTCGGGAGCACCGGGATCGGCGACTTCTTCTCGGCCTACGCCTCGCACCCGACCGCGCCGCTCCTCTTCTGCCCCGCCGATGCCTTCCTGATCCACGGTCTCCTGGTCCTCTTCGGGGGCCGACCCTCGATCCAGGTGACGAGCGACCTGGTGGACGTGCAGGGCATCCTGGAGCGCCTGGCCGCCCGGGGGGTGAGCACCGTCCTGGCCCTCCGGCAGGCGCAGCGGGTCCACCTGGCCCTCTGCCCGGCCGGGCGGCCGGCCCGGACCTACTTCGTCCCGGATGGGGCCGAGCTGCCCGCGGACGAGGACGCCCAGGATGCGCTGCTGGCCTTCGTGTATACCCGGCAGGGCGGGGACCGGATGGCCCTGGACGTGTACGAGGGGCTGGAGGCGCCGCCCGCGGCGGACGCCTCTCTCGAGACCCCACCCCCCGGCCGGCGCTGGACGGAGCACTACCGTCCCGCTCCCCCGCCCCCGGCGGCCCCCGCCGTCGCCGGCCCGATGCCGCCGGCCGAACTGACCGTGATGCTGGGGGATCGGGTCCTCCAGACCCTCCCGTTCCGCAAGCCGCGCCTCTCCATCGGCCGCGCCCCGGACAGCGACCTGGTCATCGAGAACGCCGGCGTCTCCCGGCGGCACGCGGCCATCCGGTTCGAGGGGGGCCGGTTCCTCCTCGAGGACCTGCGGAGCGCCAACGGGACCTTCCTCAACCGGCACCGGATCACGAGTCACGACCTCACCGACGGCGATGAGATCGGGATCCTGAAGCACCGCCTCCTCTTCCGGTGTGCCGCGGCGCGCGCTGCGGCGCCGGCCTCGCCGACCGGTACCGTCCCGCAGGCCACGGTCCACGTGGGCACGCGGGAGGTGGAGCGCCTGCTGGGCGGCCGGCGCTCGGCCGCCCCGGGGCCGTGCCTCCTCATCCCGGGGCGGGAGCCGGTCCCGCTGACGGACGAGGCGGTCACCATCGGCAGCGGCGAGGAGGCGACCGTGCGGGTCCCGGGGCTGCTGGTCAAACGCCTGCACGCGCGGATCACCCGGGGGCCGGACGGCCGTTTCCACCTGACCCACCTGGGCGGCCTGGTCGCAACCAAGGTGAACGGGGAGCGGGTCTCGGAGCGCCCCCTGCGGGATGGGGACGTGATCGCGGTGGGGCCGGTCGAGCTGACCCTCCGGTTGGCGGAGGAGCCCGCCCCCACCGCCCGCCCCGTGCGGGCATGAGGGCCGGGGTGCGGTCCGCGCTTGCCACCCGTCTCCGCGCGGGGCTTCTCGCCGCCCTCGTGGGCCTTCTGGTTCTCGGCGCGGACCCCGCCATCGGCGGCCCCCTGGCGGATCTGCAACGCGCGGCGGCCCGATCCGACTGGGCCCTCGGCCAGTTCCCGCTCCTCCGCTACGCCCTCATCGCGCTGCTCCTCCTGGTCGCCTTCTCCATCGCGCGCCGGTACCTCTGGCCCGCGCTCCGGCGGCAGTTCGGCCCGAGCGCCGCCCAGATGACCGGACAGGTCGGTTTGCTCCGGCAGGCCTGGCGCTACGAGCGCGCCGGGGACCATGCCGGCGCGGGGGCCTGCTACGAGGAGATGGGGGCGACCGACCAGGCCTTCGCGGCCTACACGAAGGGCGGGGCCCACCGGGAGGCGGCGGCGCTGCACGAGCGCCTGAACCAGTTGCCGCAGGCGGCGCAGAAGTACGAGCTGGCGGGGGAGCCCGCGCTGGCGGCGGCCTTGCGGGAGAAGATGGGGCAATTCGGCCGCGCGGCGGGCCTCTACGAGAAGGCGGGCGACCTGGCCGCGACCGCCCGCTGCCACGAGCGGGCCGGCGACTTGCGGAAGGCAGCCGCCCTGCTGGGCCGGTTGGATCGCCTGGAGGAGGCAGCCGCCCTGCTGGAGCGCGCCGGGGAGGTCCGGGGGGCCGCGGAGATGCTGGAGAAGGTGGTGAGGCGCCAGGGCCTGGCCGGGCGCATCGACCTCAACTCCCTCGTGGCTGATCCCAGCGCCTCCTTCGGGCTCAAGCGCGAGGGGGCGGCCAGGCGCATGGAACTCAACCCGGAGCGCCAGGCGGCGCTCGAGGAGGCGGCCCGCCGCTGCGCCAGCCTGTACCTCAAGGCCAACGCCCCGGAGGCCGCGGCCCAGGTCCTGAAGGAGGCCGGGGCCGAGCGCGAGGCGGCCGAGTGCTTCATGCGGGCCGGGAAGCTCCGGGAGGCCCTGGACCTCTACAAGACGCACCGGCTGTTCGGGAAGGCGCGTCAGGTCGCCGAGGCCCTCGGCGCGACGGAAGAGGTGGAGCAGGTGCGCGGCGAGGAGCTCTACGAAGAAGGGCGGTTCGCCGAAGCAGCGGCCGCCTTCGCCGCGGGGAAGGCGTACGCGCGGGCCGGCGAGCTGTACGCGGGGCTGCACGACTTCGCGAAGGCCGGGGAGATGTTCGCCCTGGCAGGAGACCTGGACCAGGCGGCGGAGATGTTCGGGGGCGCGGGGGACCCGGCGAAGGCGGGCGCCGCCTTCGAGCAGGCCCGCCGGTTCGGTGAGGCCGCCCGGTTCTACCGGCAGGCCGGCGAGACGGCCAAGGCGGTCGCCGCCCACAAGGCGGCGGGGGAGTACTTCGAGGCCGGGATGCTGCTCAAGGGGCAGAGGGACCTGGAGGGCGCCGTGGCCGCCCTGCAGCAGGTGCCGGCTGCGTCCGAGCGCTTCCTGGAGGCGACCACCGCCCTCGGGGAGATCTTCCTGGAGACCGAGATGTACGGCCTCGCGAAGGAGAAGCTCAAGGAGGCGCTGGTGGGCCAGCCGGTCGGCACGGGAACTCTGGACCTCTACTACCTGCTTGCCCTCGCCCACGAAAAAAGCGGGGAGCCGCAGGCGGCCCTCGCGCTCTACGAGAAGGTGATGGCCTTCCGCCTCACCTACCGGGACGTCCAGGCCCGGATCGCCGCCTTGAAGGAGCGCCGGGCCCCGGCCGGCACCCAGAGCGGCGCGCGGCCCGCGGCGGGCCAGCCGGAGCGGTACCGGATCGTCCGGGAACTCGGCCGGGGGGGCATGGGGATCGTCTACCTGGCCGAGGACACCCTCCTGAAACGCCCCGTGGCCTTCAAGGTGCTCCCCGCCGCCATCCAGGCGAGCCCGAAGGCGGTGGAGGAGTTCCTCCGGGAGGCCCGGATCGCCGCCTCGCTCTTGCACCCGAACATCGTGACGCTCTACGACGCCGGGGACGCCGGCCAGGGCCTCTACCTGGTGATGGAGTTCCTAGAGGGGAAGACCCTGATGGCCCTGCTCACGCAGCGCCCCCGCTTCGGGCTGCCCGAGGTGCTCTACGTGGCCCAGCAGGTGGGAGCCGGCTTGGCGCACGCCCACGCCCGCGGGGTGGTGCACGGCGACATCACGCCGGCCAACGTCATGGTGAGCAAGAGCCGGGCCGTGAAGATCATGGACTTCGGGCTGGCCAAGACCCGCGAGCGGGCCCTCGCGGCCGCCACGACCATCCGCGGAACGCGCCCGTACATGGCCCCGGAGCAGATCCAGGGCAAGGGGATGGGCGTCCAGAGCGACCTGTATGCCCTGGCCTGCACCCTCTACCACATGGCTACGGGGGCGCCGCCCTTCACCGAGGGGGA
>JACPAU010000014.1 GCA_016180705.1 Candidatus Methylomirabilota bacterium | reverse complement strand
GTCACCTTCCGGGCCATCTCCTTCTCCATCTCCCCCCCCATCTGCACGGGGTGGGCGGCCCCGATGTTGGTGCCGGGGGCCATGGCGGCGACGTGGGAGGCCAGCGTGAGGAAGGCCCCGGCAGAGGCCGCGCGGGCCCCGCTCGGGGAGACGTAGACCACGACGGGGACCTCGGAGGCCATCATCTCCTTGATCATGGCCCGCATGGAGATGTCGAGGCCGCCGGGCGTATCCAGCTCGACGACCAGGGCGCCCGCGCGAGCGTCCTGGGCCTGCTTCAGGCCCGTGGTGAAATAGTGGGCCGCGCTGGTGGAGATGATCCCCTCCAGGCGGAGGACGTGGACCGGGCGGGGCTCCCCGGGGCCTTCGGCAAGAGCGGCGGCCAGGGCCACGGGGAGGGCCAGAGCCGCCGCCAGGAGGGCACGGCCTTTCATGCTCGTAGCCTAATCATTTTGCCGAGGGTTGGCAAGGGCTCCGCCGGGCGGGACACCCAGGTGCGCCAGGACCGCCGGGGCGAGGTCGGCGATCGTCCGGATGCGGCCGGCGAAGGCCTCGGCGCCCGCCCCCCAGACCATCGTGGGGACGGGGTTCGTGGTGTGGGTCCGGCGGGACAGGTCTTCCAGGTTCCCGTGGTCGCTCGCTACCACCACCAGGTCGCGGGCCAGGTCGGTCCCCTCCAGGACCGCCGTGAGGAACAGGTCGAGGTCCTCCAGGAGGCGGAGGGCCCGGGGGAAGTCCTGGGCGTGGCCGCAGAGGTCGGTCTGGAAGAACTCGAACATCGTGAACTCCTGGCGCGCCGACAGTGCCGCGAGACGTGCGCCCGCGGCGGCCGGGGTGAGGACCGGCACGTCGTAGCCCTGGGCCCGCAGGAGGTGGTTGGTGAACTCCTGGTACAGGGCCTCCCCGCGCGCCAAATCCTCGAGCGTCCGGAGGGTCATGCCGGCCTTGCGCTGGGCGACCGTCGTGACGGAGGGGAAGCGGAGCCGGACCTTGTCCCGGAAGAAGCGGGGGGTGTAGGCGTTGGCGAAGGCGACCCGGCGGCCCACGCCCTTCAGGCGGCCGAAGAGAGAGTGAGCCTCGAGGAGCTCCGCCAGCCGGCGCGTGCAGTACCCGTTGATGTGGCGGCCGGCGAGGAACGGGGCGTTCTTCCCGGTGAGCAGCGCGGTCTGTCCGGTTGCGCTCTGGGGAAGGCCCGGGACGCCCAGCGTGGCATCGGTCGCCACGACGATCCGGCCGTCCGTCCCGGGGGCGGGCAATGCTCCCGCCAGCCGGAACCAGCGGGTGGGGGCGGCGGCCAGCGGGTTGATTCCCGGGTCGTCGGGCCCCAGGCCCAGCCCGTCGATGAAGATGAAGAGCACAGCCATGCCGGCGCGCCTCAAGCCTGAGGCGCGCCCCGAGGATAGTGGAGGGCCGGGGACCTGTAAAGGGCTACGGTTGCAGCTGGAGGCTGGCCTTCACCGGGACCGCGATCCCGCGAGGGAGCTGCGGCGCGAAGCGGATGGGGCCCAACCAGGCCACGGCCCGCGAGCGCGAGTGCTGGGAGTTGATCAGGAGAGTAATCCGCCCCACCGGAGGCGGGTCCTCCTGGAAGAGGCGCCGGTAGTCCTCGAGGAGATTGCGGGTCTCCTGGATCCAGCGGCCCGTCCGCCCCGGACCGCTCTGCAAGACGACGATTCTGGCAAGTTCAGTGGCGGCGCTGACCAGCGTGCTCCCCGCGGGAGCGCTGCTGTCCCAGACGTAGCCTACGATCCGGCTCCGGACCATCGCCGGGAAGCGCGGGAAGACGACGTACAGTTGGGCCGCCTGGTCATCGGTGTCCGGCCGGCGGACGTCCCCCCCATGCGGGAGCACGTCCACCCGCCAGGCCCAGGTCAGGTAGGGGAAGGCCGTGAGGTCCACCTCCACGTCGCGGTGCAGGGCGAAGGAGGTCTCCTCGCTCTCCAGCCGGATGACGCCGGTCCTGCCGACCTGCGCGACCTGGAAGCGGGCGCTTCCCGTGAACTCCTGCACCTCCCAGTCCTGTGGGGCGGCCGCCTCGCTCGGCCCGGGAAGGAAGGGCAGGGAGAGTCCGAGGACGCCACGGACGGACGGCTCGGGGGGGGCAGGGGAGAGGAAGCGCTTCGCCCCGGGGACAAGGGGCGCGGCCTGGTCGGCCCGGTCCACCTCCACGAGAGCCCGCGGGGCAAGTCCCAAGGGACCCCCCTGCTCCCCCCGGCTCTCGCCGGCCTGAGGCGGGACGGTCAGGACCGCCAGCACCAGGGCAAGACCCCAGAACGTCTGACGGGAAACCGGTCGCCTGGCCATGATGCGCCGCCGGGCGTGCAAGCGCCATTCCAGCCCTTGCCCGGCCTAGGGCGCGACCGGTCCCCCCTCTTGCGCCTCGCGGCGCTTCGCCTCCTCCCAGAGGAGGTCCATCTCGTCCAAGGTGCTCTCCCGGGGCGTTTTCCCGCGCCGAGCCAGCACCGCCTCGATGTGGTGGAACCGGCGAATGAAGCGCTCCGTCGCAGCCGTCAGCGCCATCTCGGGGTTCACCCCGGCAAACCGGGACAGGTTGACGAGACCGAAAAGCAGATCGCCGAGCTCCGATTCCACTCGGGCAGGCTGCCCGCCCTCCAGGGCGGCCTTCAGTTCCCTCCACTCTTCCTCCACCTTGGCCAGCACCCCCTCGAGGGCCGGCCAGTCGAAGCCGGCCCGCGAGGCCTTCTCCTGGAGGCGGTGGGCGCGGAGCAGCGCCGGGAGGCTCCGCGGGACCCCGGCGAGCGCAGAGGCCGGCTCCCCGCCCGACTCCCGCTCGTGCTGCTTGATCGCCTCCCACCGGACGAGCACCTCCGCGGCGGTCTTTGCCTCCGCGTCCCCGAAGACGTGGGGGTGGCGGCGCACGAGCTTGTCGCTCACCCCGCGGAGCACGTCGGCGATGGTGAACTGCCCGGCCTCCGCGGCCATCTCAGCATGGAAGACGACCTGCAGGAGCACGTCCCCGAGCTCCTCCCGGAGCCTCGTCGGCTTGCCCTCGCGGATCGCCTCCAGGACCTCGTACGTCTCCTCGAGGAGGTACGGCGCGATGGAGGATGAGGTCTGCTCCCGATCCCAGGGACAGCCGCCCGGCCCCCGCAGGCGGGCCATGATGGCGGTGAGTTCGGCGAACAGCGGGCCCGGCTCGTCCGGCATGGGCTCCTCCCGCCCGCGCCTGCCTTGCGCCGCGCGGGTCGGCGGATTATAGCGCGGCTGCCAAGGGGGCGGAAGAGCGCCGGGTAGCGTGCACTTTCCTCCGGCTGGAACAGGCCTTGCAACCTCGGCAGGCCAGGAGAACCCGATGCTTTTCGCCACAGCCGCCGCCCTCTCGCTGTTCCTGATGCTGCTGGCCGCCGCGCCGGCAGGTGGCCAGGAATACCTCTACGTGGCCCGCGACGGGCAGGGGGTTCTCCTCTACACCAACGTGCCACCGAGCCCCCTCCCCCCACGCCTGCCGCGCCTGCCGGTCACGGAGGGGGCCCGCCGCCGCTTCCGGCCGCTGATCGAGGCTGCTGCCATCGGCGAGGGCGTGGACCACCGGTTGCTCACGGCGATCATCCAGGTGGAATCGGCCTTCAACCCCGGCGCCACGAGCCGGCGGGGCGCGCAGGGGCTGATGCAGCTCATGCCGGGCACGGCGGAGGAGTACGCGGTGCGGGATCCCTACGACCCGGAGGAGAACATCCGGGGGGGCGCCCGCTACCTTCGGCGCCTGCTCGACCTGTTCGCCGGGAACCTGCCCCTCACGCTCGCCGCCTACAATGCCGGCGAGGCCGCCGTCCAGCGCTTCGGGGGCATCCCCCCCTTCGGGGAGACCCGGGAATACGTCCACCGGGTCCAGGCCCGCTACCGGGCGCTCGGCGGCAGCCATCCCCTCGCCCGGCCCCGGCTAGCGGCCCCCGATCCCGCCAGCCGGGTCTACCGCATCCTCGACCGCGAGGGCCGCCTCCGCTACACGAACCTCCCCCCCGTCCTCTCCCGATCCATGCCGAGGAACTGAGGGGCGCTTCGCGGGGCCCCTTCCGCCTTGACAATTCAGGGCCGTTCCCGTAACATGCCAGCGTTTTTGAAGGCTTATTGCCCATTTTCGGGCCCCCGTTCCCCTGCCGTCTCCCCGGCGAGGAGGCCCTCCGCCGTCTCCCCGGGCGCGCCGGCACCCCCGGGCTCCGGCACCTACGCCGCCCGCCGAGAGGTTCGCCATGACCTGGGAACGGACCTGGCACTGGCTGATTGACCGGATCGACGAGTACGAGGCCCACGCCTACGCCTACCAGCACGCCCGCTACTTCGGCCGGACGAAATTCCAGGTCGTGGAGATCCTGGAGACCGCCAAGTTCGGGAAGATGCTCATCCTCGACGGGAAGATCCAGTCGGCCGCCCTCGACGAGCACATCTTCCACGAGACCCTCGTCCACCCCGCCATGCTCATGCACCCGAACCCGCGCCGGGTCTGCATCATCGGAGGCGGGGAAGGCGCCACATTACGCGAGATCCTCCGGTACCCGGCCGTGGAGGAGGCGGTGATGGTGGACCTGGACGAGGAGATCGTGGCGCTCTGCCGCGAGCACCTGCCCGAGTGGCACCGCGGGGCCTTCGAGGACCCGCGGGTCCGCCTCCTGCACGAGGACGGCCGGGTCTTCCTCCGGGAGGAGCCCGGCGACTTCGACGTGGTCGTCCTGGACATCACCGACCCGGTGACGGCCGACTTCGGCCCCGAGACCTACCGGGTCATCCGCTCCCGGCTCCGCGAGCCGGGGATCCTGGCCTTGCAGGCCCTGGAGCTCAACCTGGGCGACTGGGAGGACCACGCGGCCATCCGCCGGGCCCTCCGGCCCATCCTCCCCCACTGCCGGTCCTACAGCACGTACATTCCCTCGTTCCGGGCCGAGTGGGGATTCCTGGTGGTGGCGGCAACTCGGGAGGTGCTGTACCCGTCGTCTTCCCTCCTGGAGGACCGGTTCGCAGCGCGCCTCGGGCGAGCGGCCGCTGCGGCGGGCGGGCTCAGGTTCTACTCCCCCCAGATCCACGGGCGGCTCTTCACCCTCCCGGAGGATCTGCGGGATCAGCTGGAGGCGGCATGAGGCGGGGGGC
>JACPAU010000155.1 GCA_016180705.1 Candidatus Methylomirabilota bacterium | reverse complement strand
TCGGTTGGGTGCAGCGGCGGCGGGACCACGGCGGCCTCATCTTCGTGGACCTCCGCGACCGCGAGGGGCTCGTCCAGGTGGTCTTCGGCCCCGAGATCGGCTCCGCGGCCCACGAGGTCGCGAGGCGCCTTCGCGGCGAGTTCGTGGTGGCGGTGAGCGGGGAGGTGGTCCGGCGCCCGGCCGGCACTGAGAACCCCTCTCTGCCGACGGGGCAGGTCGAGGTGCGGGCGACGACCGCCGAGATCCTGAACGAGGCCCGGACCCCCGCCTTCCCCATCGAGGAGGACTCCAGCGTTGCCGAGGACCTCCGCCTCACCTACCGATACCTGGACCTACGGCGTCCACCGCTCCAGCGGAACCTCCGGGTCCGGCACCGGGCCTCCCGGGTTGTCCGGCGGTACCTGGACGAAAAGGGCTTCATCGAGATCGAGACTCCGGTCCTCACGAAGAGCACGCCGGAGGGCGCGCGGGACTACCTGGTCCCGAGCCGGGTCAACCCCGGGACCTTCTACGCGCTGCCGCAGTCGCCCCAGATCTTCAAGCAACTGCTGATGGTGGCGGGCTACGACAAATACTTCCAGATCGTGAAGTGCTTCCGGGACGAGGACCTCCGGGCCGACCGGCAGCCGGAGTTCACGCAGATTGATGTGGAGATGGCCTTCGTGGACCGGGAGGACGTCCTCACGGCCATGGAGGGCCTGGTGGTGGAACTGTTTCGCGAGGTGAGGGGCGTCTCGCTCGCCGCGCCCTTCAAGCGGCTGACCTACGGCGAGAGCCTCGCCCGCTTCGGCCTGGACAAACCGGATCTCCGGTTCGGCCTCGAACTCACCGATGCCAGCGACCTCTTCAAGGGCTCGGGCTTCAAGCCCTTCGCCGAGGCCGTCGCCGCGGGAGGTCAGGTCAAGGGCATCCGAGTCCCCGGCTTCGCGGAGACTCTCACGCGCAAGGTGATGGATGAGCACACGGAGTTCGTGAAGGCCTTCGGCGCCAAAGGCCTGACCTCGTTCAAGATGGGGACGGACGGCCTCGCCTCCCCGGCGGCAAAGTTCCTCACCCCCGACAGCCTCGGCGTGCTGGCGAAGCGGTTCGGCGCCGGGCCGGGCGACGCCCTGCTCCTCCTGGCCGACGCCCCGGCGGTCGTGGCCGAGGCGCTGGGGCGGCTGCGCGCGAAGGTCGGGCACGACCGGGGCCTGGCGGACCCCGACCGCTTCGAGATCTGCTGGGTCACCGACTTCCCTCTCCTCGAGTGGAACGCCGAGGAGGGGCGGTACCAGGCGATGCATCATCCCTTCACGGCGCCTCTGGACGGGGATCTGCCCCTCTTCGACACCGCCCCCGAGAAGGTCCGGGCCAAGGCCTACGACCTCGTCATCAACGGGCAGGAGGTCGGCGGCGGCTCCATCCGGATCCACCGGCGGGACATCCAGCAGAAGATGTTCGCCGCCCTCGGCCTGAGGCCGGAGGAGGCCCGGGACCGGTTCGGTTTCCTGCTGGAGGCGCTCGAGTTCGGGACGCCGCCCCACGGTGGCATCGCCCTCCGCTTCGACCGGCTCGTCATGGTCCTGACCGGGGCCGCCTCCATCCGCGACGTGATCGCCTTTCCCAAGACGCAGCGGGCGGTGGACCTGATGGCCGGGGCCCCCGCGCCGGTGGACCCCCGGCAACTGAAGGAACTCCGCATCAGGCTCGACCTCGACTAGCCCCGTGCTCGCCCAGTGCCGCGCGGAGCGGATACTCAGACCGGCAGTCCGGTGTCTACTTGTAACTTACTGATTTTACAGCAAAAGTCTGGCTCGGTTTCCGATTGACAGCCCTGGAGGCCGTGGGTACGATTCCTCACGTGTCGACGGCGCCTATTCTGAAGCCGGGAGGTCCGCGGCCCCGTTGAGCAGGAGGAGCGGCTCGCACCAGCCCTCGATGGCGAATCTCAAGAGCACCCACCGGAAGGTCTCCCTGCCGGCCGGCCGCCACACCCAGAACCTCTTTGGCCGTCACGACGAGTACATCCGGCTCGTGGAGAACACCCTGAACGTGCGGCTGACAACCCGGGAGGGGCTGCTCACCATCACGGGCGGGGAGGAGGAGGTCGGGATCGCGGAGCAGGTGATCCAGGAGTTGACCGGCATCCTGGAGGGGGGCGGCTCCCTCAGCAGCCAGCAGGTCCGCCTCGCCCTCCGCCACGTGGGGCGCCAGGACCTGGAGGGCTTCAAGGCGGTTCAGAACGACCTGATCGAGGTCTCCCCGAAGAAGCGACCGGTGCGGCCGAAGAGCGCCGGCCAGAAGGCCTACATTGACGCCATTCGGAAGCACGACATCGTCTTCGGGATCGGGCCGGCCGGGACCGGGAAGACCTACCTGGCCATGGCCATGGCCGTCTCCGCCCACCTCCGCCGGGAGGCGAACCGGATCATTCTGACCCGGCCGGCGGTGGAGGCGGGGGAACGGCTCGGCTACCTCCCCGGGACGCTCTACGAGAAGATCCACCCGTACCTCCGCCCCCTCTACGACGCCCTCTACGACATGCTCGAGACGGACCGGGCGAACCGCCTGATCGAGATGGGCGTCATCGAGATCGCTCCCCTGGCCTTCATGCGGGGGCGGACCCTCAACGACTCCTTCATCATCCTGGACGAGGCCCAGAACACCACTTCCGAGCAGATGAAGATGTTCCTGACGCGCCTGGGGTTCAACTCGAAGACGGTCATCACCGGGGACATCACCCAGGTGGACCTGCCCCACGGGCGGATCTCCGGCCTCATCGAGGTCCGGACGGTCCTCCGCGACATCGAGGGGATCAAGTTCGTCTACCTGAGAGAAGAGGACGTGGTCCGGCACGAACTCGTCCAGCAGATCATCCACGCGTACGAGGAGCACCACACCCCGCCCGAGGGCCCTGGTGGGGCCTCCCCGTCCCGCCGGCCGGAGCCGGCCCGGAGCGACCGGGAGGCGCCGGACGTCGGCTGAGCCACCCGCGCCGCGGGATGGAGCAATGGTCCAGATGCCGCAGGGGACGACGACGCTCAAGGAGAACGGGGGTCGCAAAGGCGCCCCCGGCCACCACCGCTACCACCGGACCCCCATCCGGGGTTTCTTCCAGGCGGCGGAGGAAGAGCCGCGCATCCTGCGCCTCGGAGGGCTCCTGGTCGTTCTCCTGACCACCCTCGTCCTCGCCTCGGCCATGCCCGGCGGCGGACCGGTCGCCCTGGTGGGGCTCTTCCTGGTCTCCGCCTTCGTCCTGGGGGCCCTGGTCTTCTACATGCTGCGGCTGCAGCCTCGGCAGTGGCAGACCCCCAAGCACCTGACACTCCTCGCCGCCGTGATCCTGGTCACCCTCCTCGTGGTCCGCGGCGGCGCCATTCTGGCGAAGGCCCTGGCGAACCACTTCCCGGCGGTCCCGGAGGCTTCCTTCGAGTACGGCCTCCCGGTGGCGGTCGGGGCGGTCCTCCTCACGGTCCTCTTCAACGCTCGGGTCGCCTTCGCGGGGTCGCTCGGGATCAGCCTTCTCTGCGCCCTCATGGTGGGGATGAGCCTGAAGTTCTTCCTCTTCGGGATGGTCGGCGGGCTGGTGGGGGTCTTCGCCATCCCGCCGGTCCAGGACCGGAGCACCTTCTTCAAGGCGGGATGCTGGGTGGGACTGGCGAACGCATACAGCCTGGTCGCTTTTGCCTTCCTCGAGGGCAGCTTCTTCCAGGCGCCGACGGAGGTCCTGGCGGGCCTGACCAGCGGAATCCTGACCGCCGTCATCGCCACCGCCCTCCTCCCGGCGCTGGAGCGCCTCTTCGACACCGCCACCGACCTCCGGCTCCTGGAACTGTCGAACATGACCAACCCGCTCCTCCGGCAGCTCATCATCTCCGCCCCGGGCACGTACCACCACAGCATCATGGTGGGGACCCTGGGAGAGGCGGCGGCGGAGGCCATCGGGGCCAACTCCCTCCTCTGCCGGGTGGGGGCCCTCTACCACGACGTGGGGAAGATCAAGAAGCCCGCGTACTTCATCGAGAACCAGCCCGAGGCGCTCGCCCGCCACGGCGAGCTGACGCCCCGGATGTCCAGCCTCATCATCACCTCGCACGTGAAGGACGGGATCGCGATCGCCCTGGAGCACCGGCTCCCGCCGGCCATCGTGGACCTCATTCCCCAGCACCACGGCACCCGGCTGGTGAAGTTCTTCTTCGAGAAGGCCAAGGAGGCCCACGACCCGGACATGGGCGAATTGGACGAGGGGGACTACCGCTATCCCGGGCCCAAACCCCAGACCCGCGAGGCCGCCATCATGATGCTGGCCGACGCCGTCGAGGCGGCCGCCCGCACCCTGAACGACCCGACGCCGGCCCGGATCCAGGGCGTCGTCCAGCGGATCATCAACACGATCTTCATCGAGGGGCAACTGGACGAGTGCGACCTCACCCTGAAGGACCTGCACCAGATCGCCAAGGCGTTCATCCGCATCCTCACCGGGGTGTACCACCACCGGGTGGACTACCCGGGCGTCCAGCTCCAGGACTTCGCCAAGAAGCGCGGGGATGGGGATTCAGGTGCGAAACCTCCAGCGGGCGAGAAGGGTGCCGACGCCCCGGCTGCGAAGCGTGGGCCGGAGGACATTAAGCGCCTTGGGCTGTCCTGAGGCCGAGGTCGGCTGCCTCCTCGTCACCGACGCCCGGATCCGCGCCCTCAACCGCCGCTACCGGGGGGAGGACCGGGCCACGGACGTCCTGGCCTTCCCCCAGGGGGAAGGCGAGGGGCCGGCCGGCCACCCGGCCGTCCTCGGGGACGTGGTCATCTCCGTCGAGACCGCCGCCCGCCAGGCGGCGCGCGCCGGGCATTCCCTCGCGCGCGAGGCCGCCCTCCTCCTGATCCACGGTATCCTCCATCTGCTCGGCCACGACCACGCCACGGCGGCGGAGCGCCGCCGGATGTGGGCGCTGCAGCGGCGGCTGCTGCGCGAGGCCGCGGCCGACCTCCGCTAATACAAACCGCAGAATCAGTGTGACACGGTCCGGGTCCTGGCGCCGGCGCCGCCCCGGCCCCCGGCCCCCCTGGGGAACCCTCCCGTGGTTCCCCCCCTCGGCGGAAGGCCGAGGGGCCCCCCCTCCGCTACGGGGGCCCTGGGCGGCATCCGGCGCCACCCGGAC
>JACPAU010000154.1 GCA_016180705.1 Candidatus Methylomirabilota bacterium | reverse complement strand
TCACGGCGCCGCGGGACGCACGCGGCCCCGCGCCCAGGCGAGGAAGCGCTCGGCTTGCTGCACGACCTCTTCGGCCTCGCGCTGCGAGAAGAGCCGGCTCTCGTACTCGACCACGTTCTTTCGCGCAAGGATTCGCCGAAGGTGCGCCAGGGCAGCCGACCGATCCTGACCCGGCCCGCCCAGCAGGTCAAGGACATCCTCGTGGCGCTCGCCCGCACTGCGGAGGCCGCGTTCGAAGACCAGCACGGCATCCGCCCCGGCTATCCCCGCATGAATGGCCGACAGGGCTGCCGCGTTCCAGCGCCGGCTCGCAATGTTCTCGAGGGCGGATCGCAAGAACTCCTCGGCCTTGGCCAGATAATTGGCGTGAGCTGACCGGTCTTCCCGCCGGCTGCTCACTCGCCTGGGAGCCATCTACCGCAGGACCTCGCTGAGCGACTCCCCGGCAATCACCCAGCCCGCCTCCACGATCTCCCTCGCCAGCCCGTCCCGCCGTCGGTACCGGCGAGCGAATTCGACCGCCGGGAGCACCATCAGCGAAAACCGCCTGCCGAACTGCCGACGGAGACCAGCGGTGGCCTCCGCGAGATTGCGCTCAGCCTCTGCCGAAGCCGCCGCGCTCGCCGTGAGGCACAGCAGGTCAATGTCGCTCTCCGGCCCCGCCTCCCCTCGGGCCATGCTACCGAAAAGGACCACCGAGCGGACCCGGGCCCCCGCAGCCTTCTGCACCGCTTCCCCCACCTCGGCGAAGAATCCGGCCTCCGCGTCGAACAGGGGGCGGAGCCCTCTCCGGACTAGCCAGTGGTCTTCGTTCAACCGGTACGTGATCGCAGGCCCGTGTCGCACCCCCTGGACCATCCCACGCGCGGCCAGCGCCCGAAGCGCCCGGTGAACGGCTGGGTGCGAGACCTGGATGGCCCGGCCGATCGCTCGGCCGGTATGTTCGCCTCTCCCGCGGCAGAGATAGCGCAGGATCCGGACGTGGGGAGTGCCGCCCAGGGCCTCGTCGAGAACCTCCCCAACGCCCGCGCTGTACTTGTGGTTTCTCATAGTTCCAAATGGTACCAGATATTTCCGAACTTCTCAAGCGGTAACTCCCCGCCATGGCGTGACGGCTTCGGCCCCGCAGGTCCGGACTGGGCCCTTGTAGCAAGCCAATCCCACGGAACCGCAGCCAGGGTGAGGCGTGCCTACTCGACCGTGACGCTCTTGGCCAGGTTGCGGGGCTGGTCCACGTCGCAGCCCTTCCGGACCGCGATGTGGTAAGCCAGGAGCTGGAGCGGGATGGTCATGAGGGCGGGGCTCGTCAGGCGGGAGGAGCGGGGGACGGCGAGGCAGTGGTCCACCTTCTCGGCCAGCTCGGCGTCCCCCTCGGTGCCGAGCGCGATGACGATGCCTCCGCGGGCCTTGACCTCCTGGATGTTGGCCAGGATCTTCTCATAGACCTTATCCCGCGGGGCCAGGACCACGACCGGCACCTGCTCGTCAATGAGGGCGATGGGGCCGTGCTTCATCTCCCCCGCCGGGTACCCCTCGGCATGGATGTAGGAGATCTCCTTGAGCTTCAGCGCGCCCTCGAGCGCCACCGGATAGTGGATCCCCCGCCCGAGATACAGGAAGTCCCGGCAGGTCGCGTACCGCTGGGCCAGTGCCTCCACCTCCCCATCGAGCCGGAGCGCCGCCTCCGCCTGCTGGGGAAGCCGGATCAGGTCGGCCAGGTGCTCCCGCACGCCGTCGGCGTCCAAGGCTCCCCGCCGGAGCCCCAGGTGCAGCGCGAGCAGGTACAGGGCGGTGAGCTGGCTGGTGAAGGCCTTGGTGGAGGCCACCCCGATCTCGGGGCCGGCGTGGGTGTAGAGGACCCCGTCCGCCTCCCGGCTGATGCTGGAGCCGACCACGTTCACGATGGCGGCGGTGGGGCAGCCTCGCTTGCGGGCCTCCCGGAGCGCCACCAGGGTGTCCAGGGTCTCGCCGGACTGGCTGATGGCGGTAAAGAGCGTCCCCGCGTCCACCAGGGGGCTCCGGTAGCGGAACTCGGAGCCGTAGTCCACCTCCACGGGGAGCCCGGCGATCTCCTCCAGGAGGAACTTCCCGACGAGCGCCGCGTGCCAGGAGGTGCCGCAGGCGACCAGCGTCACCCGCGTGACCTGCCCGAGCGCCTCCTCCAGCGGCTCCATCCCCTCCAGGAAGATCCGCCCCTGCTCCAGGGAGTAGCGGCCGAGGAGCGTATCCCGCATGGCCCGGGGCTGCTCGTAGATCTCCTTGAGCATGAAGTGCTTGTAGCCCCCCTTCTCGGCCAGGATGGGGCTCCAGGCCACCCTCTCCACGTCCTTCGTCACCGGCTCCGCGTCCATGGTGGTGACCTCGACCCCGTCGCGGCTGAGGACGGCCACCTCGCCGTCGTCCAAGAAGAGGACGTTGCGGGTGTGGGCCAGGAGGGCCGGGATGTCGGAGGCGATGAGGAACTCCCCCTCCCCGAGGCCGACGACCAGGGGACTGCTCGCCCGGGCCCCCACGAGCCGGTCCGGGTCCCCTTGCCAGAGGACCCCGATCGAGTAGGCCCCCGTGACCTCCTTGAGGGCCCGACGGACCGCGGTGGGCAGATCGGCGTCGCGGAGGTACTTCTCGATCAGGTGGGCGAGGACCTCGGTGTCGGTCTCGGACCGGAACGTGTGGCCCTCGGCCTTCAGTTTCTGCTTCAGGGCCAGGTAGTTCTCGATGATGCCGTTGTGCACGACCACCAGCTCGCCCCGGCAGTCGGTGTGGGGATGGGCGTTCTCCTCCGTCGGCCGGCCGTGGGTGGCCCAGCGGGTGTGGCCGAGGCCGATCTCGCCCCGGAAGTCCTTCCCCCAGAGGGCGTTCTCCAGGTCCCGGATCTTCCCCACGCTCCGCTGGACGATGAGGCGTCCGTCCTGCAGGAAAGCCAGCCCGGCCGAGTCGTAGCCGCGGTACTCGAGGCGCTTCAGGCCGTCCAGGAGGACCGGGACGACCCCCTTCGGGCCCACGTAGCCGATGATCCCGCACATCCCGCGCCTACTCCTGCTCCTGCTTTGCCTTTTTCGCCGCCGCCATCTTGGCCCGGCGCGCCGCCGCCCAGCCCTCCTTGTTGACCTGCTGCCCCCGCTCGATGGCGAGCGCGTCGGGCGGGACCTCCTGCACGACGGTGGAGCCGGCGGCGATGACCGAGCCCTTCCCGACCTTGACGGGGGCCACCAGGTTCACGTTGGTCCCCACGAAGGCCTCGTCCTCGATAACCGTCTGGTGTTTCGCGTAGCCGTCGTAGTTGCAGGTGATCGTCCCGGCCCCGATGTTCACCCGGTCCCCCATCACCGTGTCGCCGATGTAGGTGAGGTGCGGGACCTTGGAGCCCTCCCCGATGACCGACTTCTTCACCTCGCAGAAGTTCCCGACCTTCGCCTTCTTCTTGAGGCGGCTGCCGGGGCGCAGGTGGGCGTACGGGCCGAGGCTGCACCCGTCGGCGATCTCGCTCTCCGTGAGGACGCAGCCGTCGAGGACGGTGACCCCGTTGCCCAGCCGGGTGTCCCGAAGGTGGCTCCCCGGGTAGATGGTGCACCCCTCGCCGACCACCGTCTGGCCTTCCAGGGTCACGTTCGGGTAGAGGACGGTGTCCCGGCCGACGCTGACGGTCCCCTCGACCGTGATGGAGGCCGGGTCGAGGACCGTCACCCCCTCCTGCATGAGGCGGTCCAGGACCCGCTGCCGCAACGCGGCGACGGCCGCCGCCAGGTCGGCTCGCGTGTTGATCCCGAGGACCTCCCTCGGCTCGGTGGCCCGGACCGCCTCCACCCTCTGGCGGCGGCGCCGGAGGGCGGCCAGGACGTCCGGGAGGTAGAACTCCTTCTTCACCCGCGAGGCCCGGACTTCGCTCAAGGCCTTGAGCAGCGCCGGGGCCGCAAAGGCGTAGAGGCCGGCGTTGACCTCCTTCACCTCCCGCTCGCGAGCGCTCGCTTCGACTTCGTCCACCGCCCGCCGGACCGCTCCCCCGGCTCCCCGGATCACCCGCCCGTAGCCGGTCGGGTCCGGCAGGGTGGCGGTGAGCATCGTGGCCGCGGCGCGCTTCTTCTCATGATGGGCAAGCACACCCCGGACCGTCTCCTCCCGGAGAAGGGGGACGTCGCCGGAGAGGACCAGGACGGTCCCGTCGAACCCCTTGAGGGTCTCCGCCGCCTGCAGCACCGCGTGGGCCGTCCCCCGCTGCTCGGCTTGCAGGACGAACTCAGCAGGGGCCCCGGCGCAGGCATCCTTGACCGCGTCGGCCTGGTAGCCGACAACCACGAGCGTGCGCTTGACGCGGAGGCGCTGGCAGAGGTCGAGGACGTAGGAGAGCATCGGCCGGCCGAGGACCGGGTGCAGCACCTTGGCCCGGCTCGACTTCATCCGGGTCCCGGCCCCCGCGGCCATCACGACGGCGACGACGTCCCGCATCCTGCTCTCCCCTTTCCCCGGTGCCGCGCTGCCCGGCGGGCGGCCGGGATCAGGGTGCAATTCCAGTGCCCAGGAAACCTTGCGGCATCATAGCATGCGCGCCCCAGCCTCCGAAGGGGGCTTGCGGCCGGGCAGGGAGGCGCAGCCCCGCCCCCTGTACCGCCGCCGCCACGCCACTGTGGAGGCGCGGCCACACCCGGCCCGGTGGGGGATCAGGCCCGCAGGGCGGCCAGGGCCGCGCCCGCGGTGAAGAGGGAGCCGGCGACGAGGATGGTGTCCTCGGGTCGGGCCAGGGTGCGGGCGGCGGCGAGGGCATCCGCGACCTCCGAGACCGCCCCGACGTCGGGGCACAGGCCCCAGGCGGTCCCGAGGAGCAGCGCGGGGTCGGCCGCCCGGTCGCTCGGGGGCCGGCAGAGGAAGGCGGCGGAGCAGGCCGGCAGGAGGGTCGCCATCATCCCGGCCCAGTCCTTGTCCTTGAGGACCCCGAAGACGAGGATCCGCCGGCCGGGAACCTCCTCCTCCAGGAAGTCCCGCACCGCCCGGCAGGCGGCCGGGTTGTGGGCCCCGTCCACGAGGACGCGAGGCCGTTCTCCCACCACCTCGAGCCGGCCGGGCCAGCGCGCGGCAGCAAGCCCCTCCCGGACGGCGAACTCGGGCAGGGCGATCCCCCGGGCCTGGAGGGCGTCCGCGGCCGCGACGGCCGTCGCCGCGTTCACCAGTTGATGCCGGCCGAGCAGGCGGATGCTCCCGGCGCTCGCCGCCCGGCCCCCGGAGGCGGAAGACCTGCCCGTCCGGGAGGGCGGCCTCCCGGCGCCAGGCGTAGGCGGCGGGGACGTGGAGCAGCGGCGCCTCCCGCTCGGCGCAGGAGCGCCGGAGAACGGCGAGAGCCGGCTCCGCCGCCGCGCTCACCAACGGAACGCCCGCTTTCACGATCCCGGCCTTTTCCACCGCGATGGCCTCGAGGCTCTCGCCCAGCAGGTCCTGGTGCTCGACGGCCACGTTGGTGATGACGGCGAGGTCCGGGGCGAGGATGTTGGTCGCATCGTAGCGTCCGCCCAGGCCCACCTCCACCACGGCCCACTCGACGCCCGAGCGGGCGAAGTGCAGGAAGGCGAGGGCAGTCGTGACCTCGAAGAACGTGGGATGCGACGGGAGCTCATCCGGCCCGGCAGGGAAGGCGGCGTCCACGGCCGCCTTCACCTCGCCCGTGAGCGCCGCCACGGCCTCGGGCCCGATCGGCTCCCCGTTGACCTGGATCCGCTCGGTGAAGTCCAGGAGGTGCGGCGACGTATAGAGCCCCACGTGATGCCCTGCCGCCCGCAGGATCGCGGTGAGCAGGGCGGCCGTGGAGCCCTTCCCGTTGGTCCCGCCCACGTGGACTGCGCGGAAGGCCCGCTCGGGGCTTCCCAGGGCGTCGAGAAGACGGCGGATGTTGTCCAGCCCCAGCTTGATGCCGAGGCGCTGCAGGCCGTAGAGGTACTGGAGGGCGTCGGGGTAGGTCACGGCGGGCCGGGGGACGGGCGGCCGCTTACGCGGACCGCACCTCCTCCCGCTTCTCCGGCGCGAAGAAGTCCAGAAGCTTGATGAGGGTCGCCCGAAGCTGCTTCCGGTTGACGATCATGTCCACGAAGCCGTGCTCCAGGAGGAACTCGGCCCGCTGGAACCCGGGCGGCAGCTCCTGACGGATGGTGTCCTGGATGACGCGGGGGCCGGCGAACCCGATGAGGGCCTTGGGCTCCGCCACGATGAGATCCCCGAGCATGGCGTACGAGGCGGTCACGCCCCCCGTCGTCGGGTCGCACAGGACGGAGAGGTAGGGTTGCCCGGCCCGGGCGAGGCGCCCCAGGGCCGCGCTCGTCTTGGCCATCTGCATCAGGGAGAGGACCCCCTCCTACATCCGGGCGCCGCCCGAGCAGGAAACGATGATGAGCGG
>JACPAU010000153.1 GCA_016180705.1 Candidatus Methylomirabilota bacterium | reverse complement strand
CCGCTTCAGCACCGACGGCTCCGCCTGATTGCGGCTGATCGGGAACGCCTGGAGCTGGCGCAGGAACCAACCGGCGGCCGGGCGTCGGAAGAGCTCCTCCTTCGCCAGGTAGTGGAGCCGGCGGCGGACGGCGCACCCGACCACCACCGGGTCCACGTAGCTCACGTGGTTGGCAGCCAGCAAGACGCCCCCCTGCTCCGGCACGTGCTCGTTGCCCTCGACCCGGAGCCGGCAGAGCACTTTGAGAGCGAGGAGGGCCAGCGCGCGGACGAGCGTGTAGACCAACCGGGCTATCCCCTTGCTCGCAAAGCGGTTCATCCTATTCGCCCGCTCCCCACCTTGGCAAGGAAAAAAACGCGGCTCTAGCGCCCCCGCTGCCGCTGCCGCACCACCGCCAGCATGCCCTCCACGACCGCTTCCGGCGAGAGGCCCGTGCTGTCCAGGCGGACCGCATCGGCCGCCGCCCGGAGGGGACCGGCGGCCCGTCCCATGTCCCGCGCATCCCGGTTCCGGACCTCCACCTGGACCGCCTCGAGGGTGGCCTGCTCCCCCCGCGCGCGGGCCTCCCCGTGCCGCCGCCGGCCCCGCTCCTCGGGGCTCGCGTCCAGGTAAAACTTCACGTCGGCGTCCGGGAAGACCTGCGTGCCGATGTCGCGGCCGTCCATCACGACGCCCCCCCCGGCGCCGAGGGCCCGCTGCCGCGCCACCATCGCCTCCCGGACCGCGGCGTGCACCGAGACGAAGGAGGCGCCCCGGTCCACCTCCGGGTGGCGGATGGCCTCCGTCCAGTCCTCCCCGTCCACCGTGAGGCGCTGCCCCGCCGGCCCCGGCACGAACGCCAGGTCCATCCGTTCGAGCAGCGCCCGCAGCGCGGGCCCGTCCCCCCAGTCCACCCCCAGGTACCGCGCCTTGAGCGCCAGGGCCCGGTACATGGCCCCCGTGTCGATGTGCCGGTAGCCGAGGCGCGCCGCCAGCAGCCGGGCCGCCGTGCTCTTCCCCGCCCCCACCGGGCCGTCGATGGCCACGATGAGGCCCCCCCTCGCCGCCATCAGGCGTCCCGGTCGGCAGCCTCGACCCGGGGGTCGGCCGCCGGAGCCACCCGGCGGAGGAGCGGGACGAAGTCGGGAAAGGAGGTCCCGATGCACGCGGTGTCCCCGACCCGCGTCTCCCCCCGCGCCACGAGGGCGGCCACGGCCAGCGCCATCGCGATCCGGTGATCCCCCCGGCTCCCGCAGGGCGCGCCGGCCAGGGGCCGGCCCCCCCGGATCCGGAGACCGTCGGGCCGCTCCGCCACGTCAACCCCCAGGCGGGCCAGCTCGGCCGCCAGGGAGGCGATCCGGTCGCTCTCCTTCACCCGGAGCTCGCCGGCGTCCCGGATCTCCGTCTCCCCCTCTGCCGCAGCGGCCGCCACCGCGAGGATCGGGATCTCGTCGAGGAGGCGGGGGATCAGGGCGCCGCCCACGGTGATACCCCGGAGCGGCCCGGCGCGCACGACGAGGTCCCCCACCGGCTCCCCGCAGAGTTCGCGCCGCGCCCGGATCTCGATCCGCGCTCCCATTCCCTCGAGAACCTCCAGGATGCCGGTCCGGGTGGGGTTGATCCCGACCCTCGCGATCGTCAGGTCGGAGCCGGGGACGAGGCAGGCTGCCACGAGGAAAAACGCCGCGGACGAAAAGTCCCCGGGGACCTCGACGGCGACGGGGGTCAGGCCCCGGGCCGGGCGGACCGTCACGGCCCGCCCCTCCGTCTCCGGCGGGTGCCCGAAGCCCCGGAGGAGCCGCTCCGTGTGGTCCCGGGACGGAGCGGGTTCCACGACCGTCGTCGGCCCGTCCGCGTACAGGCCGGCCAGGAGCAGGGCTGACTTCACCTGGGCGCTGGCAACCGGGCTCTCGTGGCGGATCCCGCGCAGCGCGCCGCCGCGGATCGCCAGGGGGGGGTACCGATCGCCGGCCCGCCCCCAGATGGAGGCGCCCATGCGCCGGAGGGGCTCGATGATCCGTCCCATGGGCCGCCGGGTGAGGGAGGCGTCCCCCGTGAGCACCGTGAGGAAGGGCTGGGCCGCGAGGACGCCGCTCAAAAGACGCAGGGTCGTCCCGGAGTTCCCGGCGTCGAGGACGCCCTCGGGCTCCCGGAGGCCCCGCAGGCCTTTCCCGTGGACGCGCAGGAGGGGACTGCCCCACCCCTCCACGTCCACCCCGAGCGCGCGGCACGCGGCGGCCGTCCGCTCGCAGTCCTCCCCGGCGAGGTAGCCGCGGATCGCCGTCGTGCCGTCCGCGAGTGCGCCCAGGAGGATGGCGCGGTGGGTGATGGACTTGTCGCCCGGGACCTGCAGCCGGCCCATGAGGGGAGGCGCCGGACCCCGGAGGATCAGGCGCTCCACGGGGCCGTCTCGCCCTGCGCCTGCTCCCGCAGGAGGGCCAGGATCCGTTCCGCCGTCACCGCCGCCGGCTCGTCCGGGGCCAGGCGGAGCCAGAGGACCCCCGGTTCCTTCCGGAGCCAGGTGAGCTGGCGCTTGGCATACCGGCGGGTGTCCCGCTGCATGAGGCGGACCGCCTCGCCCGCCGTCTTCTCCCCCCGGATGACGGCGGCGAAGTGCCGGTAGCCCAGGCCGCGCATCGGCCGGGTCGCGCCGCCGCCCGCGGCGAGCAGTCCCCGGACCTCCCCCTCGAGTCCGGCCGCGGCCATCGCCTGCACCCGCGCGTCGATCCGGCGGGTGAGGTCCTCTCGCGCCCGGGTGAGCCCGATCACGAGGCCGGCCGGTGGCCCCTCCCGGTCGCGGTGATGGGCCTGGAGCCGCGAGAGGGGAATCCCGGTCTGCTCGAACACTTCCAGCGCCCGCACCACGCGGACCCGGTCATTCACGCTGAGCCGGGCCGCAGCCTCGGGATCGGTGGCCCTCAGGCGCGCGTGGAGTGCCGCGGTCCCGAGCCGGCGCGCCTCGGCCTCGAGGCCGCGGCGGACGGCCGGGTCCGGGGCCGGTGCCTCGCAGAGCCCCTGGCGGAGCGCTCGCAGGTACAGGCCGGTCCCCGCCACCACCAGGGGCAGCCGCCCGCGCGCCCGGATACCGGCGCAGGCGGCGGCGGCGGCCGCGCGGAAGGCCGCGGCGTCGAAGCCGGCTTCCGGCGGCACCAGATCCAGGCCGTGGTGCGGGACCGCCGCGCGGTCCGCGGGTGCGGGCTTCCCGGTGCCGACCGTGAAGCCCCGGTAGACCTGCATCGAGTCCGCCACCACGATCTCGGCGTTCAGGCGGGGCGCCAGGGCGAGCGCCACGGCGCTCTTGCCCACCCCCGTGGGGCCCGCGAGCGCCAGGAAGGCGAGGGTCGGGACGGCGGCGGGTGAGGGGCGGAGCGGGGAACTCAACGGAGGGGCTCGGCGTGCTCGACGGTGAACTGCATCACGTGGGTGTACCAGAGGACCCGGATCGGGACCGCCCAGTTGAGGCGGGCGTAGGCCCGCTGGCCATCAATGGAGGTGACGAACTGCTGCTCCGGGAGCTTGACCTCCCTCTCCTTGAGCTTCTCCTCGATCTGCCGGCGCAGGTTCCCCTCGTTGTGGGGCGGGGCCGTGGCGAGGCGGACGGCCACCTGCACCCCGTCCTTGATGTACAGGTAGTCCACGTAGGGGGGGACCGTCTGGATCGCGAGGTGCAGGAGGAGCGCGGCGAGGAGCAGGAGGACGACCGTTCCGGCGCCGATGCGCCCCGCCCGCCCGCTGCCCACCGTCCGGACGTCGCGCGTTATTTGGGTCCCCCCTTGATCCAGGGCATCATGCTCCGGAGGGTCCTCCCCACCCGCTCGATCGGGTGCTCGGCGTCCCGCTTGCGGAGGGCCAGGAAGGCGGGCCGCCCGGCGGCGTTCTCCAGGATCCACTCCCGGGCGAAGGTGCCGCTCTGGATCTCCTCCAGGATCCGCTTCATCTCGGCCCGCACGGCGGGGCTGATGACCCGGGGGCCGCGGCTGTAGTCGCCGTACTCGGCCGTGTCCGAGACCGAGTAGCGCATGTACGAGAGGCCGCCCTGGTAGAAGAGGTCCACGATGAGCTTGAGCTCGTGCAGGCACTCGAAGTAGGCCAGCTCCGGCTGGTAGCCCGCTTCCACCAGCGTCTCGAAGGCGGCCTTCACGAGGGCCGAGACCCCGCCGCAGAGGACCGTCTGCTCGCCGAAGAGGTCGGTCTCGGTCTCCTCCCGGAACGTCGTCTCCAGGACCCCCGCGCGGGTGCAGCCCACGCTCCTCGCGTAGGCGAGGGCGACCGCCTTCGCCTGCCCGGAGACGTCCTGGTGGACGGCCATCAGGGCCGGCACCCCCGCTCCCTCCGTGAAGACCTGCCGCATGAGGTGGCCGGGCGCCTTGGGGGCGATCATGGAGACGTCCACCGTCTCCGGGGGGAGGATCTGGTGGAAGTGGATGTTGAAGCCGTGGGCGAACATCAGGGTCTTGCCGGGGGAAAGCGCCGGCCGGATGGCCGCCTCGTAGACGGCCCGGTGGGTCTGGTCCGGCAGGAGGATCATGATGATCTGGGCCATCTGACAGGCTTCCTCCACCGTGGCCACCTTCAGGCCGTCCGCCTTCGCCTTCTCCCAGGACTTGCTCCCTTTGTAGAGACCCACCACCACTTCCTGTCCCGAGTCCCGGTGGTTCAGGGCGTGGGCGTGGCCCTGGCTCCCGTAGCCCAGGATGGCGATGGTCCTGCCCCGGAGCAGGCTCAGGTCCGCGTCCTTGTCGTAGTAGAGCTGGGCCATGGAATCCTCCGCGTTCGGCCGGCTAGTGCTCGTAGCCGACGGCCCGAGGGGCGCTCTGGAGCTGCTGGAGCCTGGCCTGGTCCTTCCGGCTCAGGGTCTTCGTCCCGCGCGCGATCGCCACCTTCCCGGTCCGGGCGAGCTCCTGGATGCCGAAGGGACGCAAGAGCTCCACAATCGCGCCGATCTTGCTCTCGTCCCCCGTCACCTCCAGCGCGTAACTGAGGGGGGTGACGTCCACGATCTTGGCCCGGAAGATATCGGCGATCCGCAGGATCTCGGCGCGGGTGACCGGGTCGGCGCTCACGCGCAGCAGGAGCATCTCCCGGCTGACGTGCTCCTCGTCGGTCAGGTCGATCACCTTGATGACGTCGATCAATTTGTGGAGCTGCTTGATGACCTGCGCGATGACCGCCTGGGTGGCCCGGACGACGATCGTCATCCGGGAGACGGTGGGGTCGAGCGTCTCCCCCACCGAGAGGCTGTCGATGTT
>JACPAU010000152.1 GCA_016180705.1 Candidatus Methylomirabilota bacterium | reverse complement strand
CTGACCATCTACTACGATCCCCTCGCCCTTTCGCTGTCCGATCTGCGCCTAAAGGTCGAGGAACTCCTCGAGCGGCTGGAAGCGGTGCCCCTCCCGGAGCCCCGCCTCGTCACGATCCCCGCAGTCTACGGCGGCGAGTACGGCCCGGACCTCCCCTTCGTGGCCCGCCACTGCAGCCTGACGGAGGAGGCGGTCATCCGCCTGCACACGCGGCCCACCTACCACGTGTACATGCTGGGCTTCACGGCCGGCTACGCCTACCTCGGCGGGATGCCGAAGCGTCTCACGACCCCTCGCCTCCCGTCCCCGCGGCTGCGGGTGCTGGCGGGCACGGTGGGGATCGGCGGGAACCAGACCGGGGTGTACCCGGTGGAGAGCCCGGGAGGGTGGCGGCTCATCGGCCGGACCCCGCTCACCCTCTTCGACCCGACCTGGGAGGTCCCCGTCCTGATCCGGCCGGGCGACCAGGTGAAGTTCGTGCGGATCACCCCCGACGAGTTCGAGGCCCGTCTCGGCCATGGCCGGCGAGAGGCGACCTAACCTGGGCGATCCCCCGTCCGTTCTCAGGGGCCGCCGCCCTTTTCCCGGGGCGAGCCGCTCCTCCGCCCGATACCCAGACAGGGCTGCGTCGCGGCTCACCCCGGCGGGCGGCGGCGGAAAGCGCGGCCGCCGGGGCGGCTTGCGTCGGGCTGGGGAGTCTCATGGCTGAAGTCCTGCGGGTCATCGAGCCTGGCATCCTGACGACGGTGCAGGACCTGGGCCGGCCGGGCTACCAGAAGTTCGGCATCCCGGTCTCCGGCGCCCTCGATCCCGTGGCGCTCCGCCTGGCGAACGCCCTGGTCGGCAACCCGCCGGGGGCCGCCGGCCTCGAACTGACCGGCGGCGGCCTCACGCTGGAGGCCATGGCGGAGTACGTGCTGGCGGTCACCGGCGCCGACCTGCCGGCTTTGCGCGACGAGACCCCCGTTCCCACCTTCTGTGCCCTCCGCCTGGTGCCCGGCCAGCGCCTTCGCCTCGGGACGCCGCGGGCCGGCCTGCGCGCCTGCATCGCCGTTCACGGCGGCCTCGAGGTCCCCCTCGCTCTGGGGAGCCGCTCGACGTGCCTCCGCCTCGGCTTCGGCGGCCTGGCCGGCCGGGCGCTTCGGGCAGGCGACGTCCTCGGCGTCGGCCCACCGACCGCGGATCTCGCCAGCCTCCGGGGCCGCCACCTGCCCCCCTCGGGCCGCCCAGCACTCGCCAGCCCCTGGGTCGTGCGGGCGGTCCCGGGTCCCCAGGACGATGCCTTTGCCGCGTCCGCCCTCGAGACCTTCTTCGGGAACCCCTATCAGGTCACCCCGCATTCCGACAGGATGGGGATCCGCCTGACCGGCCCGCCCCTCGCGCACCGCCGCTCGGCCGATATCCTCTCCGACGCCATCCCCCTGGGGGCGGTCCAGGTTCCAGGGGAAGGGCAGCCCATCATCCTCCTCGCGGACCGGCAGACGACCGGGGGCTACGCCAAGATCGCCACCGCCATCGGCCCAGATGTGGCCGGCCTCGCGCAGGCCTGCCCCGGGGAGAGGGTTCGGTTCGTGCGGGTGACGGTGGAGGAAGCCCATGCCGCCGTCCGGGAGGCGGCGCGGGTGCTGGCGCGCCTCGAGGCTTTCATCGCGGCCAGCGGAGCCGAGCGCGAGTACGGCCTCACCCTGGACGGGGAGCCGACGCGGGCCGCGGTCCAGGCGGTGGAGGAAGGGTGGCTCGTAGCGGTGGAAGGGGAGCGACACCTGGTCGGCCGTCCCGCCGAGGGCGGGAACCGGGAGGCGGGGGCCGTCTTGAGCCCGCTGCCCGGGCTGGTGGTCGCGGTCCACGTGCGGGAGGGGGAGACGGTCCGGGCCGGCGCCCGGCTTCTCACCCTCTCGGCCATGAAGATGGAGCACGACGTGACCGCCCCGGCGGCCGGCAAGGTGGCCGAGATCCGGGTCCGTCGGGAGGAGGCCGTGGCCGTCGGGGACCTTCTCCTGCGCCTGGAGTCCTCGCCACCCTCCTAGACACTTTCGCGGCCCCGGATTATGATGGTGGCTGGACCTTCGCAGGGGAGGGAGATGGTTCGCCGGACGCGTGCGCTTCTGCTCCTGATCCTTGCCCTCCTGGTCGCGGGCTGCAGCTGGGGGCGTTTCCCCAGCAGCGCCCCTGCCCCCGGCGTCCCCCGGGTCAGCAACTTCCGGGTGTTCCCGGACGAGGCGCAGCCCGGCGACGAGGGGGTGCTCGCCTTCGACTTCACCGACCCCGACGCCGATATCGTGGACGTCTACGTGGAGATCCGGGAGGTCGCCGACTTCAGCATCTCCACGGGATTCGAGCCGGTCCTCCTCAGTCGCCGCAAGTACTTCGGTAAGGCGCAGGGCACCGCCGAGGAGCCGATCCGCTGGAGTCGCCAGGGCCTGCACCTCTACGAGGTCTTCGTGGTGGACGATCAGGGCCACGTGAGCAACCGCCTCACCGCCCGGGTCCTGATCCGTTGACCGGCCGCAGGCGTTCCCTCCCCGCCCTCGAGGTCCTGGACGATCTCTGCCTGCGCCCCCTCGTCCTCCCGCGTCCCGAGCGTCGCCTCCTCATCCGGCTGCATGCCCTCGCCCGTCGGATCCAGGGGGGACCCCTGGCGGGGCACGCTGCCGCGCTCCTCTCCCGGATCCCGGAGGCGGCCCCCGTCCTCCTGGCCACCGGGGCCGGTGCCACCCCGCACCTGCCGCACGGGGAGACGGACGGGCCGCCCGGGGTCGTCTTCTTGGCCCGGGCCCTGCATCGTCTGCGCCGGGCCCGGCCGGTCCTGCTCACGGAGGCGCGGATGACGGCGCCCCTCACGGCAGCCGCGGCCGCGGTGGACCTGTCAGCCCCCATCGAGCCCCTCCCGGAGGGCGCGCCTTCTCCCGAGGGGGCCGCGGGGCTTCTTAGGCGCCACCGGCCGGCGGCCCTCGTCGTCGTGGAGAAACTGGGCGAGAACGAGCGGGGGGTCATCCACGACATGCGCGGCACCGACGTCTCGGCCTCCCATGCGTCGCTGGCCGGCCTCATCCTCGCGGCCAAGGAGGCCGGGATTCTCACGGTGGCCATCGGGGACCGGGGCAACGAGGTGGGGTTCGGCCTGGTGGCGGGCGCCCTCCCGGCCAGCGCCCTGCACCGGCGCCGGTGCGCCTGCCCCTGCGGCGGGACCATCCTGTGCACGGTCGCCACCGAGGCGCTGGTCGTGGCCGCCGTTTCGAATTGGGGGGCCTATGCCGTGACGGCCGCCCTCGCCCTCCTGAACGGGCGGGAGGACCTGCTCCCGGAGCCCGCGGCCGAGGCGGCCGTGCGGGAGGCCTGTGTCGGCGCCGGGGCCCGGGACGGTGTAACCCGTGAGGTCGCCCCGACCGTAGATGGGACCCCCCCCGAAGCGCAGGCGGCCGTCGTCAGCCTCCTCCGGGCCGCCGTGACCGCGGGGCGGTCGCCCCGGCGACCGCCGGCGCGGCGGATCCGCGCCGCCCGTTGACAACGAGGCGCCCCTTCGCTACTGTGCGGCGGGAAAGGCCCTACAGGGGTCACATCAGATGCCCGAACTGAGGAAGGACCCGGTCACCTCGCGCTGGGTCATCATCTCCACGGAGCGGGGGAAGCGTCCCTCCGATTTCGCCCAGGAGCCCCCCCGGCCCCGGTCGGGCTTCTGCCCCTTCTGCCCCGGCAACGAGGAGAAGACCCCGCCCGAGATCCTCGCCTACCGCCCCAACGGCGGCCCGCCGAACGGTGCCGGCTGGAACCTCCGGGTGGTCGCGAACAAGTTCCCGGCCCTCCAGATCGAGGGGGAACTCAACCGCCAGGGGGAGGGGATCTACGACAAGATGAGCGGCATCGGGGCCCACGAGGTCATCATCGAGACGCCCGAGCACGAGGCCTCGCTGGCCACCCTCCCGGAGGAGCGGCTGGAGGATGTCCTGTGGGCCTTCCGCGACCGGATGGTGGACCTGAAGCGCGACCCCCGGTTCCAATACATCCTGGTCTTCAAGAACCACGGGGAGGCGGCCGGCGCCTCCCTGGAGCATCCCCACTGCCAGCTGATCGCCACCCCGATCGTCCCGAAGCAGGTCCGCGAGGAGGTGGAAGGGGCGCGGGAGTACTTCCGGTACAAGGAGCGCTGTGTCTACTGCGACATGGTCCGCCAGGAGCGCCAGGAGAAGACGCGCCTCATCACCGAGAATGAGCACTTCGTGGCCTTCGCCCCCTTCGCGTCCCGCTTCCCCTTCGAGATCTGCCTCCTCCCGAAGATCCACGACCCCGCCTTCGAGGATGCGCAGAAGCAGGAGTACGTCAGCCTGGCGAAGGTCCTCCGGGAGACCCTCCGCCGCATGAATCGGGTCCTGGCCAATCCCCCGTACAACTTCATCCTCCACAACTCTCCCCTGCGGGAGAGCGACCCTCTGCACTACCATTGGCACTTCGAGATCATGCCCAAGCTGACACGAGTTGCCGGGTTCGAGTGGGGGTCCGGGTTCTACATCAACCCCACGCCTCCGGAAGAGGCGGCCGCGCACCTGCGGCAAGCCGAGCCCTAGCCGATCCGGTTGCCCCGCGCCACCTGACCCGCCCCGCCCATCGCGGCATCGGCGCCGCCGCGCCCGGAGCAGAGGTGATCGCCCGGCTGATGAAACGGGGAGCAGGGGGGCGGCGCCCTGCCGCTTCCGTGGGCAGGCGCGCGCCCCCGGGCGGCCGGGCCGGCGCGCCCCGGGCGTCCCGTCACGGGCCTTTAGCGCCGGGGCGGCGGCAGCAGCGGTCCCGCGGGCCTTGGCATAGCCGTTGCTTCGCGGGAAAGGGGGAGGGATGAAGAAGATCGAGGCGATCATCAAGCCCTTCAAGCTCGACGAGGTCAAGGAGGCGCTCAGCGCCATCGAGCTGATCGGGATGACGGTGAGCGAGGTCCGGGGGTTCGGGCGGCAGAAGGGGCACACGGAACTCTACCGGGGCGCGGAGTATACGATTGACTTCCTCCCCAAGGTGAAGATCGAGATCGTGGTGCGGGACACGCAGGTGGACGCGGTGGTGGACGCGATTGCCCGGGCAGCCCGGACCGGCAGCATCGGGGACGGGAAGATCTTTGTCCTCCCCACGGAGGAGGCCCTGCGGATCCGGACCGGGGAGCGGGGCGAGTCCGCCCTGTAGGCGACGGGACCGGGGGAGCGGAGGAGGGGATGAAGAAGATCGAGGCCATCATCAAGCCCTTCAAGGTGGACGAGGTGAAGACCGCCCTGGCGGAGATCGGGATCCAGGG
>JACPAU010000151.1 GCA_016180705.1 Candidatus Methylomirabilota bacterium | reverse complement strand
CGCCGGATCATGCTGGGGACGTACGCCCTCTCCGCCGGCTACTACGACGCCTACTACCTCAAGGCCCTGAAGGTCCGGACGCTGATCCGGCAGGACTTCATCGAGGCCTTCAAGCGCTGCGACGTGATCCTCACGCCCACCTCCCCGACGGCGGCCTTCCGCTTCGGGGAGAAGACGGCCGATCCCCTCACCATGTACCTCTCGGACATCTTCACCATTTCGGCGAACCTGGCGGGAATCCCGGGGATATCGGTCCCCTGCGGGTTCACGAAGGCGGGGCTGCCCATCGGGCTGCAGCTGCTCGGGCAGCCCTTCGACGAGGCCCGGCTCCTCCGGGCCGCCCACGCCTACGAGCAGGCGACATCATGGCGGAAGCGCAAGCCAAACCTGTAACGTATCTCTACTTCGCCTACGGGTCCAACATGGCCCGGCTGCAGATGAAGCGGCTGTGCCCCGGGGCGAAGTTCGCGAGCCGCGGGATCCTCCGGGACCACCAGTTGGCCTTTACCCGGCCGGGGGGCGAGTTCGGCGGTGGGATCGCCGACCTCAAGCCGGTCAAGGGTCGGGTCGTGGAAGGCGTCCTCTGGGAGGTGACGGAGGACCACCTGAAGGCCCTGGACGAGTATGAGGAGGCGCCAAGGGCCTACGTGCGGAAGACGGTGACCGTGGAGAAGCCGGACGGGACGCCGGCGACGGCCTTCTGCTACTTTGCTGTGCCGGTGGGGAACTACGCTCCGTCGCGGCGCTACATGCGGCTGATCATCCAGGGGGCGGAGGAGCACAACCTCTCGGACCCCTACGTCGCGTACCTGGAGTCCATCCGGACCCGGGGGTAGGGAAAGATGACCTTCGAGGCGGTGATCGGGCTGGAGGTGCACGCCCAACTCCTGACCCGGTCCAAGGTCTTCTGCGGCTGCGCCACAACCTTCGGTGAAGCGCCCAATACGCAGACCTGCCCGGTCTGCCTCGGGATGCCCGGCGTCCTGCCCGTCCTGAACCGGGACGCGGTGGCCTTCGCCCTGAAGATGGCCCTGGCCACCGGCTGCACGATCGCCCCCTCCTCCCGCTTCGCGCGGAAGAACTACTTCTATCCGGACCTCCCCAAGAACTATCAGATTTCGCAGTACGAGCAGCCCCTGGCGCAGCACGGGGCCATCGAAATCGGGGACGGGCCGAGCCGGAAGCGGGTCGGAATCCGCCGCATCCACCTGGAGGAGGACGCGGGGAAACTGGTCCACGCCGGCGCGATGGAGAGCGCCGCTTCGAGCCTGGTGGACTTCAACCGGTGCGGGGTGCCCCTCATCGAGATCGTGAGCGAGCCGGACCTGCGGTCCTCCGAGGAGGCGGTGGACTACCTGAAGAAACTCCGGGCGATCCTCGTCTACCTGGACATCTGCGACGGCAACATGGAGGAGGGAAGCCTCCGCTGCGACGCCAACGTCTCCGTCCGACCGGCAGGCAGCACCGTGCTCGGCGTGAAGACCGAGGTCAAGAACATGAACTCGTACCGCAACGTGCAACGGGCGTTGGAGTACGAGATCCAGCGCCTCACGAAGCGGCTCGAGGCCGGGGAGCGGATCGTCCAGGAGACGCGCCTCTGGGACGCCGACCAGGGCATCACCCTCGCCATGCGCTCGAAGGAGGAGGCCCACGACTACCGGTACTTCCCGGAGCCGGACCTCGTGCCGGTGGTGGTGGATGAAGCCTGGCTCCAGCCGCTCAGGGCGGGTCTCCCGGAACTCCCCGATGCCCGGAAGGCGCGGTTCGTGGGCCAGTACGGTCTGCCGGGCTACGATGCCGGCGTCCTCACGGCCAGTCGGCGCCTCGCGGACTTCTACGAGGAAGGCGTCCGGCTCCATCCGGACCCGAAGGCCGCCAGCAACTGGGTGATGGTGGAACTCCTGGGCCTCCTGAACCGGGACGGACTCGACATCACCGAGAGCCCGGTCGCGGCGCAGGACGTGGCCGACCTGCTCGAGGCAGTCCGGTCGGGGAAGATCAGCGGGTCGGCGGCCAAGACGGTCTTCGAGAAGGTCTACGCGGAGAACCGCGGGGAGCGCGGGGCGATGGCGGGGGCGGCGGCCGGCCGGGTGACGGTCGCGGACGTCATCAAACGGGAGGCCCTCGAGCAGATCTCCGACGCGGGGGAGCTGGCGCGGATCGTGGACGAGGTCCTCGCCGCCCACGCGAGCGTGGTGGCGGAGTACCGGGCCGGGAAGGAGAAGTCGTTCACCTTCCTGGTGGGGCAGGCGATGCGGGCGACCCGAGGGAAGGGCAACCCGAAGGTGATCAACGACCTGTTGCGGGCACGGCTGGCCCGGGATGCGGGGAAGTAGGGGATGGCGGGGCGCGGGCTCAAGATCGGGGTGGCCGTCGTCGGAGGCGCGCTCCTCCTGATCCTCCTTCTGCTCCTCTTGCTGCCGTCGCTCATCCCGGCGGACCGGTATCGCGCCCTGATCGCGGCCCAGGCCAGCGAGGCGCTGGGGCGGCCGGTGAGCCTCGGGGCGGCACGGCTGACCTTCCTTCCGGGCCTGGGCGCGGAGGCGACCGACCTCAGCATCGGCGAGGACCCCGCCTTCGGCCGCGAGCCCTTTCTGCGGGCGAAGGCGGTGCAGGTCCGGGTGGCCCTCGTGCCTCTCCTCACGGGGCGCGTGGAGGTGACCCGGGCGATCATCGAGGCCCCCCGCCTCACCCTCCTCCGCGGCCCTCGCGGCCTCTGGAACGTCACCACCCTCGGGGCCGACAGGCCGAGCACCGCGGCCCGTCCCGCACAGCCCGGGCGGCCTGAGCCGCCCGCGCCGGCCATCGCCCTGCCCCTGCTCCCATCCCGCCTGGACCTGACTGGGGGGGCACTCGTCATCCGGGACCTGGAGCGGCGGAGCACGGTGGCGCTGCGGGACCTGGAGGTCTCGCTCCGCCAGGGAGAGGGGCCGAGGCCGACCAGCCTCCGCGTTCGTGCCACCTTGGGGGAGCAGCGTGCCGCGAGCCTCTCCCTGAGCGGGGACGCAGGTCCCTGGCCTGCCACGGCCGACCTGAAGGCGCTCCCGGTCTCGCTCGAGCTCAAGGCGCGCCGCCTCAGCCCTGACCACATCGCCTCCCTGGTGGACCTGGCCGCCCTGGGGGTGAGCGCCGCCGGTGCCGCCGACCTGGATGTGAGACTCAGCGGAACAGTGGGGGCGGCGAAGGTCGAGGGGAGCCTCGACTTCGGTGCCCTCGCCCTCCGTCTGGGGCAGGGCTTCCGCAAGGGGGCCGGGGAGCCGGGTAGGCTGACTCTCCTCGGCAGCGTCGGGACCGACCGCCTGGACCTGGCCCGGCTGGAGGTGCTCCTCAAGGGTGCCGAGTTCCGCGGCAGCCTCTCGGTGGAACGGTTCGCCGCTCCCCGCGTCGAGTTTGACCTCGCGTCCCCGGCCCTCGATCTCAACCGCTTCCTCGCTCCCCCCACGACCCGGGCGGCGCTCCTTGCCGAGGCCTGGGCGGCGGCCCCCCAGCCGGCGACCGCCGCGCTCCCCGCCGTGACCGCTGCGGGTCGCCTCCGCGTGGACCGGCTGACCTATGGGGACCTCAGCCTGCGTGGTCTCTCGGCCCGGCTCGGGTTCCAGGGGGGCAGGCTGACCGCGTCCGAGCTCTCCGCGGGCCTCGAGGGAGGCACGATCCAGGGGGGAGGAGGCGTCCGCCTGGGGGCCGTCCCTGAAGCCAACGTGAACGTGACCCTCCGGGGCATCCAGACGGGGCCGGTCCTCCGGGCGCTGGTCAAGCCCGACTGGAGCCTGGAGGGCACGCTCGGCCTGCACCTCAAGGCGACGGGCCGCGGGGACTCCATCGAGGGGCTCCTCAAGACCGCCGAGGGGGGCGGGCAGGTCGCAGTGGAGAACGGGCGGCTGAAGGGCTACCGGCCCGCCGAGCGCCTGGAGGAGGCGCTGGGGCCGCTGCTGGCGGCGCGGGGGATCCAGCTCAAGCTGGACCGCTTCGAGCGGCTGACCGGGACCTACACGCTCGGGGGCGGGGTCCTGCGGACGGCCGACCTCCTCCTGGTCCAGGGGGAGAACCAGGTGGCGGCGTCGGGCAAGTACGGCCTGGTGGACCGGAGCGTGGACTTCGACGTGGTGGCGCGGACGGCCCGGGGCACGATCGACGCGAAGGTCCTGGGGACCTCCGACCGGCCGCGGGTCCTCCCCGGCGCCGGCGCGATCCAGAAGAAGCTCGGCCGGGAACTGGAGAAGCGGCTGGGCCCGGGAGGCGCTGTCCCGCTCCAGGACCTCTTCCGCCAGTTGCTCAAGCCATAACCGAAGCCCGCCGGAGCTGTGGCATGGACATTCGCGCCCTGGAGGTCTTCTGCCGGATCGTGGAGCTGCGCTCCTTCTCGCGGGCGGCGGAAGCGGTCTCCCTCACCCAACCTACCGTGAGCGGGCACATCAAGAACCTGGAAGAAGAGGTGGGGATGCGCCTCTTCGACCGGCTCGGCAAGGAGGTTCGCTCCACCCGCGCCGGGGATGTTCTCTACCGCTACGCGACCGAGATCCTCCGCCTGCGAGCCTCCGCGATGCAGGCTCTGGACGAGCACAAGGGCCGCCTCCGGGGGGGCCTGACCATCGGGGGGAGCAACATCCCCGGGGAGTACATCCTCCCGGCCCTCCTCGCCCGGTTCAAGGCACGCTACCCGGAGATCGCCCTGAGCCTCCGGATCGGGGGCTCCCGAGAGGTGGTGGCCGCCGTCGAGGAGGGGGCGTACGAACTGGGGGTCGTCGGGGCCCGGTACGAGGACCCGAAGCTCGAGTACGTCCGCTTCGCGGGCGACGAGGTCGTCCTGGCCGTCCCGGCGGGCCACCCGTGGGCGTCGCGACGCCGGGTGAGCGTGGCGGATGTGGCCAAGGGACCCCTGATCCTGCGGGAGCCCGGCTCGGGCACGCGCAAGGCGGCGGAGGAGGCTTTCGCCCGGGCCGGCGTCGAGCCGGCTGAGGGGGCCGTGGTCGCCGAACTCGGGAGCAACGAGGCGGTCCGGCAGGCCGTGCGCGCCGGCGCCGGGTTCTCCTTTATCTCCCGCCGCGCCATTGCGGACGAACTCGCGCAAGGCGTGCTGGCCAGCGTGCCTGTCGAGGGCCTGCGCCTCACGCGTGATTTCTACCTGGTCACCCACCGGCGCCGTTCCCGCTCCCCAGCCGGAGAGGCCTTCCGGAAGTTCCTCCTGGAGCAGGCCAAGGCCTGACCCGCCCTGCCGAACTTCGGGCCAGAGTCCATAGTAAAAAACTATTTGACTCATCGGCCGAAGGCAGCCTAATCTACCGCCCATCGC
>JACPAU010000150.1 GCA_016180705.1 Candidatus Methylomirabilota bacterium | reverse complement strand
CCGGAGCGCGCGGCGGTACACCTCGGCCACGAGGGCCTGGCCGAGACCATTCCCGCGGTACGCGGGGAGGACCGCCACGGTCAGGATGTTGAGGGCCGGCAGGTCCCCGTTGCCGCCGCTTCGCGGGGGGAGCACGTTCGGAAAGCCCACCAGGAACCCCGCCGGCTCGCCTTCCCGACTCTCCGCCACCAGGACCAGGTCCGGGTCGAGCCGCACCCCCAGCCCACCGTACGCGTTCAGGAACTCCTGCTCGGAGATCTCGGTGTTGCCGGGCTTGCCCGCGCAGGCCTCCATGGCCAGGCGGTACAGCAGGTGGACCGCCGGCGTGAGGGCCTGCCCCTGCAGCGACCGGAAGGCGAACCCCCGGGCGAGGGCGCTCGTGTGGCGGGGGAGCAGGCGCTGGAGGACCGCGGGGAGATCGGTGACCTCCGTCGAGACGGAGCGGTCCACCTCCCGGAAGCCGAACCGGAGGAAGAGGCGCGGATAGTACGGCTTGTTGTAGGACTCCAGCAGGATGGGGGACTCGTCGAACCCTTCGGTCATGAGCCTGGACCGGTGCCACAGGTCGAAGTCCACGGGGGCGCGGACGGTCCGCAGGCCGGCCGCGACCAGGTGCCCGACCGCGGCCGCCAGGAGCCGCTCGGATATGGCCGCGTCCGGCTCGCACTCGAAGAACCCCAGGAGGCCCACCGAACCCTCCCGCGCCTCCAGCCGGTAGTTGCGGATCGCGGTGACGCGGCCGACCGGCCGGTCCGCCCTGAGCGCGAGGAAGTGTCGGGCGTCCCCCGCCTGAAAGAAGGGACTGTCCGGGGAGAGGGCCGCGGCCAGCGCTTCCCGGGAGGGGGCAATCCAGCGCGGGTCGCCGGCGTACAGGAGGCCCGGCAGCGCGAGGAAGGAGTCGAGCAAGGAGCCGGGACCCGAGAACTCCACGAGCCTCATGCGTTCTCCCCTCCCGCGTCCGGGCCCCGCCGCTCCCGGCCCGCCGGGAGGAGCACTGGTCATGCCAGGCCAGCGCGTCCTCCACGGTCTGGGCCAGAAGTGGCGCGGGGACCGCATCTTGGCGCACCGGTCCTTTGCCGAGGGCGCGGCCGCACCCCGCCGGCCAAGGGGGCAGACCCTGCACGGCACGGTAGGGCGGCCGCGACAAAGGGATAGCGGGGCGGGCGCGCCCGTGGATTGTGGGTTGACAGCGGTGGGGGGCGGAAGTACCGTGGGCCGATGCGCGGGGGGGAGGCCCCGTCGGGCGTCGGGGAGGGGATGGTGCGGACACGGGGCTGGGCGATGTTCGCGGTCCTCTTCGGCGCCGCGGCCTGCGCGCCCGGTCAGTGGGGCGAGATTGCCCGGGACCTGGGACTCGGGGCGCCGGCGCTCACGGAGGAGCAGATCGCCGCCGGCCTCAAGGAAGCCCTGCGGGTGGGGACCGAGAACGCCGTCGTGCTCGCCGCACAGCCGGGGGGCTACGCGGGCAACCTGAAGATCCGGATCCCGCTGCCGCCGCGCCTGAACCGGATGGCGGACACGCTCCGGGCCATGGGGCTCGGCCGACAGGTGGAGGAGTTCATCCTGAGCATGAACCGGGCCGCGGAGCAGGCGGCGCCGGCCGCCACGGCCATCTTCCTGGACGCCATCGCGGCGATGACCCTCGAGGACGGGCGGCGGGTGCTGGAGGGCCAGGAGGACGAGGCGACGCGGTACCTGAAGGCCAAGACGGTGACGCGCCTCTACGGGCTCTACCGGCCCGTCGTGCAGGGGAGCATGGAGCAGTTCGGGGTGACCCGCCTCTACCAGGACCTGACGACCCGATACGTCGCCCTTCCCCTCGTCCGCCGCCCCGACCTGGACCTCGACCACTACGTGACCGTCATGAGCCTGGACGGGCTCTTCCTCCTGATGGCGGACGAGGAGCGGCGGATCCGGACCGACCCGGCGGCCCGGGTCACGGCACTCCTGCGCGAGGTTTTCGCCCGGTGAGGAGCGCCCGGCGCGCCGCCATCTGGGTCGCCTGCCTCCTGGCCGTCTCCGGCGCGGCCTCCGCCCAGGACCTCTCCCCCTTCCTCCAGGTGAGCCCCTCGGTGCTCGTGTACCTGGGGCAGGACGGGGACCGGGCGAATGCCGGCATCATCCGGACGCCGCTCGGCTACGTCCTGGTGGACGCGGGGGAGACGCCGGCGGACAGCGAGCGGCTCCGGCGGGCGCTCCTCCCGAGCCGCCTGGACGTCCGCTACCTCATCCTCACGGAGCCCCGTCCCGACCGTTCCCTGGGCGCCTTCCTCTTCAGCCCCCCGGCCGTCCTCATCGCGCACGCGGCGACCCGGGCGGCGTTGGCGGAGGCGGATCCCCGGGCGCATGCCGCGCTCGCCGCGGCCCGCTCTCCTGATGCGGGGGAGGCCCTGCGCGGCTACCGGATGGTCCTGCCGGACCTCACCTTCACCGATGCGTTGACCCTCTTCCTGGGGGGCGTGGAGGTCCGGGTGCTCCACCTGCCGGAGGCCCGCACGCAGGGGGATGCCGCCGTCTGGCTCCCGCAGGAGCGGATCCTCTTCGGCGGCGGGGCCGTGAAATTCCGGCGGCACCTCGACCTGGGAGATGGGGGCAGCGGCGGCGTGCTCACCGCCCTGGACCGCCTGGCCGCGCTTGCGCCCAGGGTGGTGGTGCCGGGCCGCGGGCCCGTGGGGGGCCCGGAGGATCTCGGTGCCCTGCGCCAGTACGTCCTGGACCTCCGCGCCGAGGTCCGGCGGCTGCGCGCGGCGGGGCACGACCTCGCGGGGACGCTCCGGCAGGCCCGCCTCCCGGCGTACGACGCCTGGGCGGGGGGGGAGGCGCTGCCGCGGACGCTCCGGCGCATCTACCGGGAACTCGCGGGGCCGTAGCGGGGGGGCCGCGGGCGGCGTCCTCAGGCACGGCTCTTGCTTCGAGGCGCAGCCGCGAGGAGGGGAGCATGGGGGGGACGAGGCGCATCGTGACGGTGGCGGGCATCCAGATGCCGGCGGGCCCGGAGGTGGAGCGGAACCTGGAGCGCGCGCTCGGGCTGGCGGCCCTCGCGGCGGACCGGGGCGCCCGGCTCCTCTGCTTCGCCGAGTGCTTCGCCTGGCCCTGGTTCCCGGTCGCCGCGGACGCGGCCGCCCGGCGCCTCGCGGAGCCGATCCCGGGCCCGGCCGTCGAGGCGCTGCAGGATTTCGCGAAGCGCCGGGAGGTGGTCGTCGTGGTACCGGTCTTCGAGAAGGCGGCCGAGACGCTCTACTTCAATGCGGCGGCCGTCATTGACGCCGACGGGACGCTCCTGGGCCGGTACCGGAAGGTGCACGTCCCGGAACTCCCCAACTACCAGGAGAAGTTCCACTTCACGCCGGGGGACGTGGGCTTCCCGGTCTTCGCCACCCGATACGCCCGCGTCGGCGTTCAGATCTGCTGGGACAACTTCTTTCCGGAGGGGAGCCGGATCCTCGCCCTCAAAGGCGCGGAGATCATCTGCGCGCCCACGGCCGCCTCCGTCCCGGCCGGGGCGACCAAGTGGGAGCGGGCCATCGCGGCCAACGCCCAGGCCAACGGCTGCTTCGTCCTCCGGGTGAACCGGATCGGCCAGGAGCCGCGGGTCGGCTTCTACGGCAGATCCTTCGCCGTGGACCCGGGCGGGGAGTTCATCGCGGAGCCGAGCGGGCAGAGCGAGGGGCTCGTCCTCGCGGACGTGGACCTGAACCGGACCGCGGAGGTCCGGGAGGCCTGGCCCTTCTTCCGGGACCGGCGGCCCGGCCTGTACGGAGAGATGGCCTGACGCTATGTGGACCCTGACGCGCGCCCGCGCCCGCCCTGCGGCCCCCTCGAAGCGCCTCACCTTCGTGGAGATCCTCACCAAGGCGGGCCGGGAGTTCGCCGAGGACCAGTGCCTGAGCCGGGCGGCGGTCCTCGCCTACATGACCATCCTCAACCTGGTCCCGGTCCTGGCGCTGGCGATGACCGCCTTCGCCTGGGTCACGCCCCGGGAGGACATCGAGGCCCGCGTGCGGGAGATCCTCTCCGCGCACCTGCTGCCGGGGTCCATCGAGACGGTCACCGAGTACCTGCTCCAGTTCACGCACCGGCTCTCGACGGTGAGCATCCTGGGGGGGATCGCCTTCCTGGGCACGGCGGTCTACCTCTTCCACGTCATCGAGCATACCTTCAACGAGATCTGGCAGGTCCGGGCCCGCCGGTCCTTCCCGGAGAAGTTCGTCACCTACTGGGGGCTCATCACGCTGACCCCCGTGATCATCTCCCTCTCCATTTACCTGACCAACCGCGCGCCGGTCCTCCCCTGGCTGGAGCGGCTCGTGACCGTCCAGATCGTCAAGTGGGCCCTCCTGCCCTTCTTCCCCCTGTTCCTCAACTGGATCGCCTTCTACCTCCTCTACGACCTCCTCCCCCACACCCGGGTCCGGGTCGCGGCCGCGCTCCGGGGCGCCCTCGTCGCGGGCACCGCCTGGGAGGCGGCGAAGATCGGCTTCGACGTGTACGTCCGCTACTTCGCGTCCTACGGGACCCTGTACGGGCCGATCGCCGTCGTGCCGGTCTTCCTCGTCTGGCTCTACCTCACCTGGGGGGTGGTGCTGTTCGGCGCGGAGGTGGCCTTCGTCCACCAGTTCCCGCACCGGCACAAGATCCGGGGCGGGATGATGGGGTCCTTCCTCATCCGGGAGTACTTCGGCCTCCGGTTCGTCCTCGAGGCGGCGGTGCGGCAGCTCGAGGGGCGGAAGCCCGCGAGCCCGGAGGAACTGCGCTACGCGGTGGACGCGCCCGAGGGGCTTACCCGGGAGATCCTGGGCCGGCTCTGCGAGGTGGGGATCCTCTTCCACCAGGAGGAGCGCTCGGAGCAGGTCGTCCTGCAGAAGGCGCCGGACAACGTGAGCGTGGGGGAGATCGTCCGGGCGCTGGGGGGGAGCGCCGCCAGCCTGATGATCGGCCCGGACGACGTCCTGAAGGGCTACCTCACGCGCATCATCGAACAGGGGAACCAGGCCCGCACGGAAGTCCTGGAGCGGGTGACGATCGCCGAGATCCTGCGGGACGCCCTCCGCCTCGAAGTGCCGGCCAAGGCGCCGGAGGCGGCGCCATCGGAGCCGCGTCCGGAGGCACCCCCGGTCGAGGCCCCGCGCCCGGAGCCGCCGGCGCGGCCGGCGCTGGAGGTGGTGGAGGGGGAGGGGGGCAAGGAAGGGACCGAAGAGCGGCGGCGGGCCCGGCGCCGTCCGGACCGCTAATACAAACGACACAAATTGTGTGACCCAAAGTCCGCATCCGGCGCCACCCGGACTTTGTTACTTTCGGTCTGTCCTT
>JACPAU010000149.1 GCA_016180705.1 Candidatus Methylomirabilota bacterium | reverse complement strand
CCCGCCGGGGGCGTCGGGGGGGACCGGAACGCGGAGGCGGGTCGCGGTGGCGACCGCGGGCCGGGCCGGGACCCCGCCGACCCGGACGCGGGGGAAGCCGCCGGCCGTGAGGCGCTCCCCGAGGATGGTGACCTCGCCCCCTTCGACGGCCGCCGCGGGCTCGACCGCGAGGATCACGGGGGCCGCGCCCACCTCAGCCTCCGCGGCGGCTCGCCCCCGCCAGGGCGCGCAGGAGGCGGAGGTTCCGACGGTCGGCCTTGACGAAGTCGCCGTCCTTCGGTGTTTCCAGGATCATGGGGATCCCCCGGAGCCGCGGGTCCCGCACGAAGTGCCGGAAGCCTTCCCGACCGATCCTTCCCTTCCCGATATGGCTGTGACGGTCCACCCGGCTGCCGCACTCTCCGCGCGAGTCGTTGAGGTGGATCGCTCGCAGGCGGTCGAGCCCGACCGTCCCGTCGAAGACCCGGAGGGTCTCGCGGTACCCGGCGGGCGTCCGGATGTCGTAGCCGGCCGCGAACACGTGGCAGGAGTCGAGGCAGACGCCGAGTCGCCCCGGGGCCGCCACGCGGGCAAGGAGGGCGGCCAGCACCTCGAAGCGGGCCCCGAGGACGGTCCCCTGGCCCGCCGTGGTCTCCAGGAGGATCCGCAGCCGCGCCCGCGGGAGGTACCCGTGGACGGTGTCGAGGGCCTCGGCCGCGCGCTTCGTGCCCTCCTCGACGCCGCGGCCGAGGTGCGCGCCCGGGTGCAGGACCAGGTACGGGATCCCGAGGCGCTCCGCCCGCTCGGCCTCTTCCCGGAGGGCTTCCACCGACCTCCGGAACAGCCTGCGGTCGGGGGACGCGATGTTGATCAGGTAGGAGGTGTGGGCGAGGACCGGCCCGATGCCGCTCGTGCGCTGCGCGGCGCGGAAGGCCTCCACCTCCCGCGCGGAGAGCGGCCGGGCCCGCCACTGGTTGGTGTTCTTCGTGAAGATCTGGATGGCGTCGCAGCCGACCGCGCGGGCCCGGGCGAAGGCCTCATCCAGGCCCCCCGCGATGGACACGTGCGCCCCGAGGAGGAGGCGCCGGGACCTCACGGGTGGTCCCCGGGCCGGTGCCGGAGGACTGCCCGCACGGACAGCCGCGCTCCCTTTCCCGCCCCCTCGACGATCCCGAACCGGCAGAGGGCGTAGTCGTAGCGGACCGGGTCGGCCGGATCGAAGGTCTTGAGCGCCTCCGTGATGGCCTTCGCCGTCCGCCACCCGGGACTCTTCAGGCGCGTGAGCCCGAGGGCGCGGGCCACCCGGGCCACGTGGGTGTCGAGGGGGATGATGAGTTTCGCCGGGGGCACCTCCGGCCACAGGCCGAGGTCCAGGCCGTCGTCGGGCCGCACCATCCAGCGGAGGAACAGGTTCAGGCGCTTGCAGGCGCCGCCGGCCCGAGGGTCGGGGAAGAGGTGCCGGAATCCCCGGGAAGGGACTCCGTGGGGGAAGACCGGGGTCAGGTCGGTGCGGGTGATCCGGTCCACGAAGGCCGTGAGGGCCGGGCGAATGTCCCCGTCCTCTTCGCGGTAGCCGGCGAGGAAGCAGGCTTTCAGCGAGCCGAACTCCTCGAGGATCCGCCGGAGCGCCCAGAGGGCCGCGGCGATGTCGGCCGGGCGATTCAACCGATAGTGGAAGCCGGCCAGGCGCCGGCTGTGCCGGCGGGGGAGGAAGCGGCGGACCGCGTCGGCCGGATGCTCCCCCAGGGCCGCGAGGATCTGCTCCACGGCCCCCGCGAACAGGTCCACGCGCCCGTAGGCCAGGCAGGCCGCCAGGAGGCCGACGACCTCCTGATCGGCCGGTTCGCGGTACCGGCGGGGGAACATGAGGGCCGAGGTCCCGAGATAGGCGGCGCCGTAGCGGCGGGTGAGTGCCTCGAGCGCCGCCCCGAGGGCCCGGCGGGAGCGGCGGGTCATCCGGCTCTGGGGAGGGGCCGCCGCCTGCCCATGAAGCCGACGGCATACGGGCAGATGATGGGGGCCTTGTCGATCTGGCTGCTCTTCTTCGCGTAGGCCGCGATCTGGATGCTGTAGCCGTTGATGGCGCCGGCGATGACGCCGCCCGGGCGGTAGGCCCAGCGCTTCGGCCGCTGAATGTCATTGATGGCGACCACCATCGCCACGCTGTTGTCGGCGAAGTTCTCCTCGTCCTCCCGGGAGAGCTGCGTGCTGGCCCGGACCGGCCCGTACATGGCGTGCGAGTGGAAATCGCCCACCAGCTCCCAGCGGGTGCTCCCCCGCACCGCCTCCTCCACGCGGGCGCTCCGCTTCCAGTCGATGTGGACCTCCCGGAACTTCCGATTGGCCGTCTGGTAGGGGACCGCGAAGTCCACGAAGACCCGGTCCGGGGTACTGTGGCCCAGGAGGATGCCATAGCACTCCCGGCGGTAGACCTCGATGGTCGAGACCAGGAGGCCGATGAAGGCGTTTTCGCTGAGGTAGAGCTCAACCGCCATGGCGCTCACGCTCTCCCGGCGAGCCGGTTGCGGCGGCCGGCCCGGGGCGGGCCGAGCCACCCGTACGTCGCGAGATCCAGCGTCCCGTCCAACCGGAAGCGCACCCCTTCCGCTTCCAGGCGGGCGCGCTGGCGGTCGGGGTGGCCGCTGCCGTAGCCGCGCGAGCAGCCGCCCCTGCTATTGACGACGCGGTGGCACGGGATGCGACCCCACGGACACGCGTCGAGGGCCCAGCCGACCGTCCGGGCCCATCGAGGATCGCCGAGGAGGGCGGCCACCTGCCCGTAGGTGAGGACCCGTCCCCGCGGGATCCGCCGGACCATCGTGTAGACCCGGCCGAAGAAGCCGCCCGCCCGCGGCGTCCCCCCGCGGCGCCCCGGGCGGAGGGCAGGGACCGAGCCGCTTCCCGAGGGGCGGAGGCGAGGGGTGCGGGGGCGCATCGGGGTGCGAAAGTTCGCGCGCTTGGAAGGTACTTCCGCGGGTACAGGGCCCCTGAAGAGCTGCGACGGACCGCCTGTCCAGCGGAAGTAGGATAGCCAGGGGCCCGAGGGGTGACAAGACCCAAAACCCGGCGCTCCGGAAAATTCTTTTACCGAATGTCAGAAAGTATGATAAGAAGAAATTCACTGAGGTGATGGCATGTCGCGGGTCATCCTGAAGGGACGTGGGCAGATCACGATACCGGCTAAGATCCGGAAAGTACTGGACTTGGATGCTGGAGCCCTGCTCCAGGTCGAGGTCAGCAGGGGGAGGATCGTCCTGACCCCACTCCAGGTCGTCCAGCGGACGCAGGAGGAGGAGGGGCGGGGCCCGCAGGAGGGGCAGAGGGGATGAGGCCAACCCTCGTCGTCAACGGGGAGGGAGGCTGGGTGTCGGAGGATCGCCGGGCCCGGGCGCAGGAGGGGGCGGAGGTGTGAGGCCCGGCCTCCTCGCCGGACGGATCGCCCTCATCACGGGGGCGAGCCAGGGGATCGGCCGGGCGCTGGCGGAGGCTTTCGCCGGGGAGGGCGCGGCCCTCGCGCTGTGCGCCCGTCGCCCGGCGCCGCTCGAGGAGGTGGCGGCCGGCCTCCGGGAGAGGGGAGTGCAGGTGCTGGCCGTCCCGGCCGACGTGAGTCGTCCCGCCGACGTGGCTGCCCTCGTGGAAGGGGTCCGCCAACGGTTCGGGCGCCTCCATGTCCTCGTGAACAACGCCAGCATCCTCGGCCCGCTGGTCTCCCTCGCAAAGTACCCGCCCGAGGCGTGGGATGCCGTGTTAGCGGTCAACCTCACCGGGCCGTTCCTTCTCACGCAAGCCTGCCTCCCCCTGCTGCGGGCGGCGGCGGGCGGGTCCATCATCAATGTGAGTTCGGGGGTGGGGCGGGCCGGGCGGAAGGGCTGGGGGGCCTACGCCGTCTCCAAGTTCGGCCTCGAGGGATTCACGCAGGTCCTGGCGGACGAGCTGCGAGGCGAGGGGATTCGGGTGAACGCCGTCAACCCCGGGGGGACCCGGACCGCCATGCGGGCCGCCGCCGTGCCCGGGGAAGATCCGGCCACCCTGCCGGCGCCGGAGGCGATCACGCCGGTTTTCCTCTATCTCGCGAGCGAGGCCTCCCGGGAGGTGACGGGCAGGTCGCTGGACGCCCGGGACTGGATCGGCAGGCCCGTCGGCGGGAGCGCGCTACTCTAGCGGGGGCGCTCGGCCAGGGTGAGCGTCTTGGTCAGGGTTTGGCCGTCCCGGAAGAGGGTGAGCCGGAGCTCGGCCCCGACGTGCAGGCCGGCCAGCGCCTTGAAGAAATCCTCCGAGGTCCGGATCGGCTGATCGTTCACCTGCGTGATGATGTCGCCGCCCAGCAGGAACCGGACCCCGTTCACGGTGACATCCAGCGTCCCCTCCCGGATGTCGGCCCGCTCGGCCGGGCTCCCCTTTCCCACGTCCTCCACGAGGAACCCCGAGGTCAGGGGGACGTTGAAGACCTTCCGGAGCCCCTCGTCCACGAACTTGCCGCTGATCCCGATCCAGGGCCGGATGACCCGCCCCTCCCGGAGCAGCTGCGGGAGGACTGCCTTGACCGTGTCAATGGGGATGGCGAAGGCGATGGACTGGGCCCCCTGGATGATGGCCGTGTTCACCCCGACGGCCTGGCCATCCGAGGTGAGGAGCGGCCCGCCGCTGTTGCCCACGTTGATGGCGGCATCGGTCTGGATGACGTGGCCGGCGACGGTCTCCCGGCTGGTCGGCAGGAACCGCTCGAGACCGCTCACCACCCCGACCGTGAGGGTCTGACTCAGCCCGAACGGGTTGCCGATGGCCAACACCTTCTGCCCGATCTGTAGGCCGGTGGAGGTGCCGAGCGGGATGACCGTCAGGTCCGGGGGCGGGTTCTCGATCTGCAGGACCGCGACGTCCGTGGCGGCGTCCAGGCCGATCAGGCGCGCCCTCCGGCGCTCCTGGCCCGAGAGGGCGACGCGGATGTCCTCGCTGCCCTCCACCACGTGGGCGTTGGTGAGGACGTGCCCCTCGGGGCTCACGACGAAGCCGGAGCCGACCCCGCGGCGGGCGGGGGCGGGCGCGGGACCCTCCTGGGCGAAGAGGGTTGTGATGTAGACCACCCCCGGCGCCAGCCGCCGGAAGACGGCGATGGTGTTCTCCTCGTCGGGGGTCCGGCCCGCCGCCTGCACCGGCCAGCCCGCGCCGAGGGCGAGGACGAGCAGGACCAGCGCCCGCCCCGCCGCCCCCCGGAGACCTTCCCGCTCCCTCATGACCGTTCCCGGTGCCCCGCCCCGGGCGCCGGGCGCGCCGAGGCCCTCACCGTCCCCCCGCCTCCTCGCCGCACAGGACCCTGACCATGGCCTCGTGCAGGAGG
>JACPAU010000148.1 GCA_016180705.1 Candidatus Methylomirabilota bacterium | reverse complement strand
CACGAGATCAAGCTGGTCCCCTACCGGGTTGTCCGCGCCTAGAACGGCGACGCCCGCGTCGAGGTCCGGGGCAAGCAGTACTCGCCCCCCGAGATCTCCGCCCTGATCCTCCAGAAGCTCAAGGAGGCCGCGGAGGCCTACCTGGGCGAAAAGGTCACCCAGGCGGTCATCACGGTCCCCGCCTACTTCAACGACAGCCAGCGGCAGGCCACCAAGGACGCCGGGAAGATCGCCGGCCTGGAGGTGCTGCGCATCGTCAACGAGCCCACGGCCGCGTCCCTCGCCTATGGCCTCGACAAGAAGAAAGACGAGAAAATCGCCGTCTTCGACCTCGGGGGCGGGACCTTCGACATCTCCATCCTGGAGATCGGGGAGGGGGTCTTCGAGGTCAAGGCCACCAACGGGGACACCCACCTCGGGGGGGATGACTTCGACCAGCGCGTCATCGACTGGGTGGTGGCGGAGTTCAAGAAGGACCAGGGGATCGACCTCAGCAAGGACCGGATGGCACTCCAGCGCTTGAAGGAGGCGGCCGAGAAGGCGAAGTGCGAGCTCTCCTCGGTGATGGAGACGGAGATCAACCTCCCCTTCATCACCGCCGACGCGTCCGGGCCGAAGCACCTGAGCATGAAGCTCACCCGCTCCAAGCTGGAGCAGCTCGTGGAGGATCTCATCCAGCGGACGCTGGGGCCGGTCCGGAAGGCCCTGGAGGATGCCGGGCTGAAGCCGCAGCAGATCGACGAAGTGGTGCTGGTGGGCGGGCAGACCCGCATGCCGAAGGTGCAGGAGGTCGTCCGCGAGGTTTTCGGGAAGGAGCCGCACAAGGGGGTCAACCCCGACGAGGTGGTGGCCGTCGGGGCCGCCATCCAGGCGGGCGTCCTCGTGGGGGACGTGAAGGATGTGGTCCTCCTGGACGTGACGCCCCTCTCCCTGGGGATCGAGACGCTCGGCGGCGTGATGACGCGCCTCATTGAGCGCAATACCACCATCCCCACGCGCAAGAGCGAGATCTTCACCACGGCTGCCGACAACCAGACCAGCGTGGAGATCCACGTGCTCCAGGGGGAGCGGGAACTGGCCCGCGACAACCGTACCCTCGGGAAGTTCCATCTGGTCGGGATCCCGCCGGCGCCGCGGGGCGTCCCACAGGTCGAGGTGACCTTCGACATCGACGCCAACGGGATCGTGAACGTCTCGGCGAAGGACCTGGCCACCGGGAAGGAGCAGCAGATCACCATCACCGCCTCCAGCGGTCTCGCGAAGGACGAGATCCAGCGGATGGTGAAGGAGGCGGAGGGGCACGCGGAGGAGGACAAGCAGAAGCGCCAGGAGATCGAGCTCCGGAACCAGGCCGAGCACCTTGTCTATACGACGGAGAAGATGCTGAACGAGCACCGGGAGAAGATCCCGATCGCGGACATCAAGCTGATCGAGGACGCCATCGCCGACGCCAAGAAGGCCCTGGAGGCGGGGGAGATGGGCCGGGTCAAGCAGACGGTGGAGACGCTGAACGCGGCCGCCCAGCGGATCGGGAAGGCGATGTACGAGCAGGCGGCCCGGGAGCGCAAGCCGCCGACGGACAGCGGAGCACGCGAGAAGCCGGGCGGCCCCGGCGGCCCGCAGGAAGGCGAGGTGGTCGACGCGGAGTTCGAGGACCTCGGGAAGAAGGACAAGTAAGCCAGGAAGACGCACGGAAAGGAGGACGACATGGCCATCGTACGGTGGGACCCCTTTCGGGACCTCATGTCCATCCAGGAGCGGATGAACCGCCTGTTCGACCAGACGCTGGCCCGGACGCGGGGGGAGGATGAGGGCATCGCCGCCTCCGCCTGGATGCCGGCCGTGGACATCTATGAGACGCCGGACCGGGTGGTCATGAAGGCGGAGCTGCCCGGGCTGACCCGGGAGGACGTCGAGATCAACGTCCGGGACAACACCCTCAGCTTGCGGGGGGAGCGGAAGTTCGAGAAGGAAGTGAAGGAGGAGAACTACCTCCGGATCGAGCGCGCGTACGGGTCCTTCCAGCGGTCCTTCAGCCTGCCCGCCACGATCCAGCAGGAGAAGATCAAGGCGATCTTCAAGGACGGGGTGCTCGAGGTGACCCTGCCGAAGGCGGAGGAGGCGCGCCCGAAGCAGATCAAGATCGACGTGAAGTAGGAGCCGGCGGCCAGGTACCGCCGCCCGGGAGGGGATGGACCTGATGGGGAAGCGGGACTACTACGAGGTCCTCGGGCTTCCCCGCTCGGCAGCCGACCGGGACATCAAGCGGGCCTACCGCCGGCTTGCCCGGCGGTACCATCCGGACGTCAACCCGGGCGACAAGGCAGCGGAGACCCGCTTCAAGGAGATCACAGAGGCCTACGAGGTCCTCAGCGACCCGCAGAAGCGGGCCGAGTACGACCAGTTCGGGCACCGGACGGCCGCCGGGCCCGGGCCGCGGCCCGGCGGCCCCTTCGCCGGTGCGCCATTCGACCTCAGGGACTTCGCCCAAGGCGGGTTCGGCGGCCTGGGGGACTTGCTCGAGGGAGTCTTCGGCGGTCGGACGGGGGCGGGGGAGGAGGCCCCGGCCCGGGGTGAGGACCTCCACTACACCATTGACCTCGACCTCGAGCAGGCGATCCGGGGTATCACCACCGAAGTGAGCGTGCAGCGGTCCGCCCCTTGCGGCTCCTGCGGGGGCTCCGGGGCCCGCCGCGGCGCGGGAACCGTCTCGTGCCCGGAGTGCGGCGGGACCGGCCGGCTGGCGGTGGGGCGCGGGCTGCTGGAGATGACCCGGCCCTGCGGCCGCTGTCGGGGCACTGGCCGGGTGCCGGAGCAGCCCTGTCCGACCTGTGGCGGGCGGGGCCACGTCCCGCGCACCGAGCGGGTGAAGGTGAAGATCCCCCCCGGGGTGGACACCGGTTCGAGGGTCCGACTCGCCGGGATGGGGAACGCGGGGCCGGCGGGAACGCCGCCCGGGGACCTGTACATCGTCACCCGGATCCGCCCGCACCCGTTCTTCGAGCGCAAGGGCGATAACATCCACTGCAGGGTCCCGGTGACCGTGACCGAGGCCGCGCTGGGCGGGCGGATCCAGGTCCCCACCGTGGATGGGCCGGCCGAGATGCGGATTCCGGCCGGGACGAGTAGCGGCCAGGTCTTCCGCCTCCGGGCCAAGGGGGTTCCCGCCTTGCGCGGCGGTGGTCGGGGAGACCAGTACGTGACGGTGGAGGTGGTTGTCCCTCGGGGCCTGAATGCCCGGGCGCAGGAATTGCTCCGGGAGCTGGCCCGGGTGGCCCCGGAGGACCCGCGGCGGGACCTGAAGGCGTGGATGTGAGCCCGGGGCGGGGCACCGCGAGGGACCGATGGTCAGGAACAAGCGTGCGCGGTACCAGATCAGCGTGGTGGCGGACATGTTCGACGTCCACCCCCAGACCCTCCGGACCTACGAGCGCGAGGGGCTGATCCGCCCGGCCCGGAGCCAGGGGAACACGCGGCTCTATTCGGAGGAGGACGTCGCCCGGATCGAGCTCATCCTGCGTCTGACCAAGGACCTGGGGGTGAACCTGGCGGGGGTCGAGGTCATCCTGAACATGCGGGAGCGCATGGAGCAGATGCAGCGGGAGGTGGCCGAGACCTTCGAGACGATGCTCCGGAAAGTCGAGGAGGGACTCCGCCAGCGGCACGGCCAGGCGCCGGGATTGGTGCCGGTGGGCCGGCGCGGCCTCAGCCGGCGGGTCCCTATCGAGGAGGAGCCACGGGGGGACGCTTGACAGCGCGCTCCCCGGTCGCCTAGGGTAGTTGCGGCGCCGATCTGGATAACGGAGAGCGGAGCGGAAGGAGGACAGGTTCCCATGGGCAACAGATTCAAGACCGCGGTGCTCCTCGGAGCCCTCACGGGGCTGCTCGTGGTCTTCGGCAACTACTTCGGCGGGACGCAGGGGATGGTGGTCGCCTTCGCCTTCGCCCTGCTGATGAACTTCGGGGCCGACTGGTTCTCCGGCCGGATCGGGCTGGCCATGTACGGGGCCCGCGAGGTGAGCGAGGCGGAGGCCCCCGACCTGGTGAGCCTGGTCCGGGGCCTGGCGCAGCGGGCGCGCCTCCCGATGCCGCGGGTGTACGTGATCCCCACCACCTCTCCGAATGCCTTCGCCACGGGCCGCAGCCCGCGGCACGCGGCGGTCGCGGTGACGGAGGGGATCCTCCGCCTGATGGAGCGGGAGGAGCTGGAGGGGGTCCTGGCCCACGAGCTGGCCCATGTGCGCAACCGGGACACGCTCATCAGCACCATCGCGGCGACGCTCGCGGGCGTGGTCATGATGCTGGCCCACATGGCCCGCTGGGCGGCATTCTTCGGGGGCGGGCGGGACGACGAGAACCGGGGCGGGGTTCTCGGCCTCGTCGTGATGGCCGTGCTGGCCCCCGTCGCCGCCTTCCTGATCCAGATGGCCATCTCGCGGGCGCGGGAGTACCTGGCCGACGCCACCGCCGCGCAGATCACCAAGAAGCCGCGCGCGCTGGCCTCCGCCCTGCAGCACCTCCAGCAGGCGGCCCAGCGCGTGCCGCTGGAGGCCAACCCGGCCACGGCACACCTCTTCATCGTCAACCCGCTCAGCGGCCGCTCATTGATGGGCCTCTTTTCGACCCATCCCCCGATCGAGGAGCGCGTGGCGCGGCTGTTAGCCATGCGGGGGTGACCGGGCGGCCGGCGGGCCATGTCCGGGGGAGGGCGGGGCGGCCGCCCTCCCCCGCTGGCTTTCTGCTCGGCGCGTGCCTGCTGCTGGCGGCGTGCGCCGGCACCCCCGCGGCGCCCAAGGCCCGCCTCCTGCGCCCCGGCGCCCAAACTCTGCCCGCCAACACCGTCACCGGCGACTTCATCATCGCCCAGCTCGACCGGGCCACGGTGAGCATCCGGGCCCTCTCCTGGGAAGGTCTCGAGGGCTATTACCGGAGCCAGCGCGGCCTAACCCACCCCTTTGCCGACCTGCCCCCCGGCGCCCCCCGACCCACGGCCTTCCTCCTGCACCTGCGCAACGACTCCCCCGACCCGCTCTCTTTCGACCCCACGGCCGCCCGCCTCGTGGACCAGGAGGGACGCCGCCTGGCCTCCCTGGACTACCCGGCCCTCTACGTCTTCCTGGCCGGGATTGACCAGGGGGCGGAGCGCCTCCGGGCCGTCCAGCGGACGGTGCTGACGGGGGCGGTCGTCGTCCCGTCGGGCGGGGAGCGGTGGGGGCTCCTCCTGTTCCCGGAGCTTCCGGCCGGGGCCCGCGCGCTCCTCCTGGACCTCGCGGGCCTCTACCGGGGCTCGGCCGAGCAGCTGCTCGTCTTCCAGTTCGTGGTGGT
>JACPAU010000147.1 GCA_016180705.1 Candidatus Methylomirabilota bacterium | reverse complement strand
CGGAGCGGATGGCCGAGACCCTGATCAAGCTGGAGCGGGAGGTCCTGGGAAAGGAGGTCCGCGGCTCCCTCGGGAAGCGCCGGGCGATCATCCGGATCGCGCCCCCGCTCGATGTGAGCGAGTTCGCCACGGGCGAAGGCGCGGGGGTTTCCCGCGAGGACATTCTCGAGGGGATCGTCATCCGTCTCCAGGAGGCCCTCCGGAGCGCCCTCGACGCCACCGCGCGCGAGACACGGGAGGGGGCCGCGGCGCCCGGCCTGTAGCGGGCGCAGTTCATCGCATGGCGGAAGGCCCCGAGCCGCCGCTGACGAGGGCGGCGAGAGAGGGGAGGACGTAGTCAGGTTTGACGGGGGAGGCGGCCAGGTCCTCTGGCTTGGTCGAACCGCTCAGGACCAGGATCGTCACGCAGCCAACTTTCTTGCCCCCGACGATGTCGCTCTCGAGGGTATCCCCCACCACCGCTACCTTCCTCCGGTCAGCGAAGTCGCGACAGGCCACCTCGAACATGAGCGGCTCGGGCTTCCCGGCCACGACGGCCCGCTTTCCCGACGCCACTTCGACCGCGGCCAGCATCGCCCCTGTGGCGGGCCAGGGGCCGTCCGGCATGGGGAAGGTCGCGTCCCGACCGGTGGCGTAGAAGGCGGCACCGTTCCGGACGGCCTGGGCCGCGAGCCGCACTTCCTGATACCCCAGGCTGTTGTGCCCGCCGACTACGACGACTTCCGCGTGGCGCGCGGCCTCCCCCTCTAGCAGCTGCAGCCCCGCAGCGGCCATCTCCTCCTTCAGCGCCGCGGTCCCCACTACGTAGGCGGTCCGGCCGCCAAGATCCGCCTCCTCCAGGTGCCGCGCCAGGACGCGCCCCGATGGGAAGATCTCGTCGGCGTCGGCCGCGATCCCGAGCCCACGGAGCTTCGCGGCCAGTTCCGCCACCGAGAAGCGGGGATCGTTGGTGAGGAACCGGAGCGCCTTCCCGGCGGCGCGCAGGGCCGCGACCGTCTCGGCGGCCCCCGGGATCGCCGCGCCGCCGAGGTAGACGACACCGTCCAGGTCGAGCAAGAACGCGTCGAACTCCCGCCAGGGGACCACGGCCGTCTCCTTCATGCGGAACGCTCCGGCCTGACGATAGTGAACGCGGGGCCCGGGCGAGCTCAATACACGCGCAGGGGGGGTCAACCCGGCCGGGGCGTGCTCACGGACTGGGCGGGGAGGGCAGCCAGGGCGGCCTGTATTTCCTCCCGGACCGCGGGGTCGGGCTCGCGGGAGGCGGCCGCCTCGAGGGCCGCCGCGGCAGCTGCGCCCCCGATCTGGCCGAGGGCCCAGGCGGCGTGGCCGCGGACGAGAGGCTCGGGGTCGGCGAGGGCGGCAGTGAGCCCGGGAATGGCGGACGGGTCGCGGAGGTTACCGAGGGCCACGCAGACGTTGCGGAAGAAGCCCCGACGCTTGGCCCGGGTGATAGGGCTGTTCCGGAAGCGGGTCCGGAACTCCTCCTCGGTCAGGGCCAGGAGCGGCAGGAGGTCGGGGGCGTGCAGGCCCTCGCGGGGGAAGAAGGCGGCCTCGGTGCTGACGGGCGGCTTCGTGTTGTAGGGGCAGACCTCCTGGCAGATGTCGCAGCCGAAGACGTGGATGCCGACGAGGGGGCGGAGGTCGCGCGGGATCGCCCCCTTGAGTTCGATCGTCAGGTACGAGATGCAGCGGCGGGCATCCAGGACGTAGGGCCCCACGAAGGCGTTGGTCGGGCAGGCCTGGAGGCACAGGGTGCACTGGCCGCAGCGGTCCCGGATCGGCGTATCCGGCGCCAGGTCCAGGTCGGTGAAGAGTTCCCCCAGGAAGAAGTAGGAGCCGATCTCGGTGGAGAGGAGGTTCGTGTTCTTCCCGAACCAGCCGATGCCGGCGCGGGCGGCGAAGTCCCGCTCCAGGACGGGCCCGGCGTCCACGTAGGGGCGGGCCCGCACCGGGTGGGCCAGCGCCTCCTCCAGGGCCCGGTGCAAGGCGGCGAGGCGCTCCTCCATGATCCCGTGGTAGTCGTCGCCCCAGGCGTAGCGGGCGATCCAACCCCTCAGCCCCTCGTTCGATGTCGGCCGCTGGAAGGGGGAGTAGTAGTTCAGGGCAACCGAGATGACCGACTTCGCCCAGGGGAGGAAGGAGCCCGGGTGCCGGCGCTTGGCCTCGGTCCGGGGCAGGTAGGCCATCTCGCCGGCGTAGCCCTCCTTCAGCCACTCGGCGAACGAGGCCTCGTGGGGCGGCGGGCTGGCCGGCGAGATGCCCACCAGGTCGAACCCCTGCTGCCGCCCCAGGTCCTTGACCAGGCGCGCGAGGCGCTCTGGCTCCGTGGTGGGCTCCATCGGCCGCGGACGCATGGTAAGACTATGACACACGGGCGCACCGTGTCGCAAGCCCGGGAGGTTCGCTCTTGGCCGCCACTTACTGCTGTGCTACGCTCTTCGTCGCGGCGTCACTTCAGGGAGGCGAGGGTGGACCTCGAGACCGTCCGGCAGTTGCTCGAGGCCGTCCAGGCCGGCAGGACCGGCATCGAGGAAGCCCTCACCCGCCTGAAGTCCCTCCCCTTCGACTCCCTCCCCTACGCCACGGTGGACACCCACCGGGCGGTGCGGCAGGGCTTCCCCGAGGTCATCTTCTGCGAGGGGAAGAGCCCGGAGCAGGTGGCCGGCATCGCCGAGCGCCTGCTCGCGGAACGACGACGGGCGGCGGGTGGGGCGGGTCCTGGTCCTTACCGCCGGGACGGCCGACATCCCGGTGGCCGAGGAGGCCGCCGTCACGGCGGACCTCCTCGGGAGCCACGTGGAGACGGTCCACGACGTGGGGGTAGCGGGGCTCCACCGGCTGCTCGCCCACACCGAGCGGTTGCGCGGCGCCCGCGTCCTGGTCGCCGTCGCCGGGATGGACGGCGTCCTCCCCAGTCTCGTCGGCGGCCTCACGGACCGCCCGCTCGTCGCGGTTCCCACCAGCGTCGGGTACGGGACCTCCCTCGCCGGCCTCGCGGCCCTTCTCACGATGCTCAACTCCTGCGCCGCCGGCGTCGCCGTGGTGAACATTGACAACGGGTTCGGGGCCGGGGTCCTCGCGCACCGGATCAACGCGCTCGGCGCCTAGAGATCTCCATGCGCATCGCCTATTTCGACTGCTTCTCGGGCGTGGCCGGCGACATGATCCTGGGGGCGCTGGTGGACGCCGGCGTCCCGCTCACGGTCCTCAAGGAGGCCGTGGCGGCGCTCGATCTCCCCGGCCTGGGGATCGAGGCGCGAAAGGTAACGCGGGGCGGCCTCGCCGCGACGAAGGTGGATGTGCTGACCGGCGAGCCGTCCGGGGGCACCGACCCGGGGCTCGTGGACCCCGCCCGCGCGACGCGGCACGGGCACGCGCACGGCGGCGCGCACCTGCACCGGCGCCTCCCGGACATCCTCGAGATCCTGCACAAGAGCCGCCTCCCCGCACCCACGCGCGAGCGGGCCGCGGCGATTTTCACCCGCCTGGCCGCGGCCGAGGCGGCGGTCCACGGCAGTTCGCCGGAGGCCGTGCACTTCCACGAGGTCGGGGCGCGTGACGCCATCGCCGACGTGGTCGGGGCCGTCGCGGGCCTCGCGGCCCTCGGCGCCGACCGGATCGAGGCCTCGCCCCTCAACCTGGGCGGCGGGACGGTCGCGACGGCCCACGGGACACTGCCGGTCCCGGCCCCGGGCACGTTGGAACTGCTGAAGGGCATCCCCTGCTACGGCAGCGCGGTGGAGGCCGAGCTCACGACGCCGACGGGGGCGGCCGTCCTGGCCACCGTCGCCGCCGCTTTCGGGCCGCCGCCGCTGCTCACGGTCCGAGCCGTCGGGTACGGGGCGGGGACGCGGGAACTCGCCGGCCAACCGAACTGCCTCCGGCTCCTCGTCGGAGACGCCCCCGAGGCTGCGGCCTCGGACGAGGTCGCCGTCCTCGAGGCCAACATTGACGACATGAGTCCGCAACTCTTCGAGCCGCTGATGGAGGAGTTGTTCGCCGCGGGGGCGCTGGACGTGTACCTGACGCCGGTCGTGATGAAGAAGTCCCGGCCGGCCACGGTCCTCACCGTGCTCGCCGAGGCGGGGGCGGAGGGGCGCCTCGCCCCCCTCATCCTCCAGGGGAGCACGACGTTCGGCCTGCGGGTGAGCCGGCGGACGCGCCTGAAGCTCGCGCGCGAGATCCGGACGGTCGAGACTCCCTACGGCCCGGTTGCGGTGAAGGTGGGGCGCCTCGGGGAGCGGCGAATCCAGGCGAGCCCGGAGTTCGAGGACTGCCGGCGGGTCGCGGCGGCCGCGGGGGTCCCGGTCCGGATGGTGCTGGAGGCGGCCCGGGCCGCGGCCCGGGCGCATCTGGAGAGCGGGGGATAGGCGCATGCCGACGATGCTCGAAGAGGCAGTGGTACAACTGGATCAGGTCGCCGCCCACCTCAAACTCGACGAGGGGGTGCACAAGCGGCTGCGGCGGGCGCAGCGGGCCCTCATCGTGTCGGTCCCGACCCGGATGGACGACGGCCGCGTGGAGGTTTTCGAGGGCTACCGGGTCCAGCACGACAACTCCTTCGGCCCCACGAAGGGCGGCATCCGCTACCACCCGAACGTGAACCTGGACGAGGTCACCGCTCTCGCCATGCTCATGAGCTGGAAGTGCGCCCTCATGGGCCTCCCGTACGGCGGGGCGAAGGGCGGGGTCCGCTGCAACCCGCCCGCCATGTCCCAGGGCGAACTGGAGCGGATGACCCGCCGCTACACCTCGGAGATCGTCCTGCTCATCGGCCCGGACCTCGACATCCCCGCGCCCGACGTCTACACCAACGAGCAGACGATGGCCTGGATGATGGACACCTACAGCATGCAGCGGGGGATCACGGTCCCGGGCGTGGTGACGGGCAAGCCGGTCCTCCTCGGCGGCTCGCTCGGGCGGCGGGAGGCCACGGGGCGGGGCGTGGCCTTCGTGGCGGCCGAGGCGGCCCGCGAACTGAAGATCAGCCTCCAGGGGGCCACCGTGGCCGTGCAGGGCAAGGGCAACGTCGGCGGCGTCGCCGCGCGCCTCCTGCGCGAGGCCGGCTGCCGGATCGTCGCCCTCGCCGACTCGAAGGGCGGGGTCCATCATGCCAAGGGGCTCGACATCCCCCGGGTCCTGCAGGCGGTCCAGGAGGGCGCCCGGCTCGCCGAGATGCCGGACGCGGACAAGATCACCAACGACGAACTCCTCGCCCTGCCCGTGGACATCCTGATCCCGGCCGCCCTCGAGGGGGCGATCCACGAGGGCAACGCCGCGGCCGTCCGCGCCAAACTCGTCGTGGAGGGGGCCAACGGCCCGACCACCGCGGGGGCCGACCGAATCCTGGAGCAGAAGGGGATCCGGGTGATCCCGGACATCCTCGCGAACGCCGGCGGGGTCACCGTCTCCTATTTCGAGTGGGTCCAGGACCTGCAGTTCTACTTCTGGCGGGAGGAGGAGATCAACCAGCGCCTGAAGGAGATCATGGTAGGGGCGTTCCGGCGCGTCTGGGACTCCGCGGCCGAGCAGCGGATCCCGATGCGCCTCGCCGCGATGAGCCTGGCCGTCAGGCGGGTCGCGGAGGCTCACCGGGTCCGCGGCCTCTACCCGTAACGAAAGGCTCCCCGGAAAACACGAGCGGCCACCCGGAAGGGTGGCCGCGCTGTTTTCGGCCGGCGCGGGGTCGCCGGGCGCCCTCAGGTCACGAAGGCGATGCGGCCGGCGCTGCCGCCGGCGGGGCGGACCGGGATGCCTTCGCCGCACCGCGGGCAGCGGATCCGGGCTCCCCCGGGCGGGATCGCCGCGGCCTTGATCCGGAAGGAGGCCTGGCACTTGGGGCACTGGCACTGGACGGTGTCCTGGCCGTCCACGGGGCGGGGGGCCGGCGCGGCGACCACCGCAGGCGCCGGGGCCGATGCGGGCCGAGGGCCGGGCTCCGGCGGCGGCGGCGCCATGACGGGGGCGGGGGCCAGCGGCCGCGGGGGCGCCTCCGGAGGAGGGGCCGGCCGCCCCTGCACTCCCGTCGTCCCGCGGGGCGGCTCGGAGGCGGGCGCGACCCCGGCGTACAGGGCCTCCACCGCCGCCTGATCGAGCCGGCAGAAGGCCGCCACGGCGGTCGGGTCGAGCTGGGCCCCGGCCGCGCGCTTCAGCTCCTCCACGACCTCCGGGTGGGTGTAGACCTTGCTGCGGTACCGCCGCCGGGAGATCATGGCGTCGTAGGCGTCCGCGACCGCGAGGACCCGGGCCTCGGGGACGATCGCCTCGCCCTTCAGCGCCTGGGGGTAGCCGCTGCCGTCGTAGCGCTCCTGGTGCTGGTAGATGATCTCCTTCACCCCCCGGAGGAACGGGATCGGCTCCACGATCCGCGCCCCGATCTCCGGGTGGCTCTCCATCAGCCGCCGCTGCTCCGGCGTCATCTTGTCGGCGCTCTTGAGGATCTCGTCCGGGACCCCGATCTTCCCCACGTCGTGGAGCATCCCCCCGATCCGGAGCGCGCTCATTTGCTTCTCGGTGAACCCCATCTCCTTGGCGATGAGGCTCGCGAGTCGGGTGACCCGCTCCGAGTGGTTCCGGGTGTACTCGTCCCGGGCCTCGAGGGTCGCCACGAGGGAGCGGAGCGTATTCACGTAGTTCTCCCGCAACTCCGCGTGCGCCCGCTCCAGCTCCCGGTTCCGCTGCGCCAGTTCGGCCGTCGCCTGCCGGACCTTCTCCTCCAGCTCGGCGTTGAAGTTCTTCACCCGGGCGTACAGGTCCGCGTTCTCGATCGCGGCCGCCGCCTGGCTGCTGAAGGTGGCGAGCAACTGCAGGTCGTGGTCGGTGAACGTCTCCCCGGAGGTCTTCCGGTTGACGTTGATGACGCCCAGGACTCCCCCCTTGCTCACCAGCGGGACGCTCAGGAGCGATTTCGTCTTGTACTTGGCGTCGCTGACCATCTTGTTGAAGCGCGGGTCCTTCTCGACGTCGTTGATGAGCAGGGGCTCCCCCTTCTCCGCCACCCAGCCGGCGATGCCGGTCCCCACCGGCTGCCGGGTCGTCTTGACGACGTCCTCCGGGAGCCCCGTGGACGCCCGGATCGTCATCTCGTTCGTCTCCTTGTCCACCAGCATGATGGAGACGATCTCCACCCCCATCACGGCCGCGATGGAGAGGACGATCTTCTCGAGGAGGCGGTCGATCTCCAGGAGGGAGTGGATGTACTTCCCGACCCGATTCAGCGTGGAGAGTTCCTTCACCTTCCCCTGCAGGTCCTGCAGGAGCCGCTTGTTCTCCAGCTCGATCCGCCGCCGCCCGATCGCCTTGTCCACCGAGTGGTAGAGTTCGTGCGGCCGGAAGGGCTTGCGGATGTAGTCGTAGGCCCCCTTCTTCAGGGCCTCGATGGCGGTCTCCAGGGACGCATACGCCGTAATGATGATGACGAAGACATCCGGATCGGTCTTCTTGATGACGGGGAGGAACTCGATGCCCGTGAGGTCGGGCATCATGATGTCCAGCAGGATGACGTCAATGCCGCCCTTCTCGATCTTCGCCAGGCCCTCCTTGGCGTTCTCCGCCGTGAGGACCTTGAAGCCCCGGAGGGCCAGCATGTCGTCGCAGAGGCGACGCATGAACAGTTCGTCGTCAATGACGAGGATCGTTTCCATCTGCTATCCCCTCGAGTCGCCGGCCGCCGCGGCGGGCCGGTGCCCCGCGTTCAGCCTCCCGGAGCGGAAGCCCTCCGGGTCCACCGTGACCGTCCGGTAGCCCAGCCCCTGGAGCGCGGACGTCACGGCCGCCCGCCGGGCCGGCTCGAGCAGCCGCGGGAGTTCCTCGCGGGCCACCTCGATCCGGGCCGCCTCCCCGAAGTGCCGGACCCGGAGGTCGCGGAACCCGTGCTGCCGCAGGATGGCCTCCGCCCGCTCGACCTGCCTGAGGCCGGCGGCGCTGATCGCCGTCCCGTAGGGAAACCGGGAGGCCAGGCAGGGCATGGCCGGCTTGTCCCAGGTGGGCAGGCCGAGCGCCTGCGAGGCCGCGCGG
>JACPAU010000146.1 GCA_016180705.1 Candidatus Methylomirabilota bacterium | reverse complement strand
AGCAGGTGGGGGTGGGGGAGTTCTACGCCATCACCCTCTACGCCACCTCGGCCATGATGCTGATGGGGGGGGCGGGGAACCTCCTCTCCCTCTACGTCGCGCTCGAGACGATGTCCATCTCTATTTATATCCTCTGCGGCTACCTCAAGCGCGACCAGAGGTCCAACGAGGCCGCCTTGAAGTACCTCCTGATGGGCGCCTTCTCCTCCGGCATCATCCTGTACGGGATGGTGATGCTCTACGGGCTCTCGGGCACGCTCGACCTCCGGGAGCTCGGGACGGCCCTGCGGGAGGTCCCCCTCACCAATCCCGCCCTCGTCCTCGCGATGGTGATGCTGACGGCCGGGTTCGGCTTCAAGATCGCCATGGTCCCGTTCCACATGTACATCCCGGACGTCTACGAGGGGGCCCCGACGCCGGTCACCGCCTACATCGCGGTCGCCTCCGAGGCGGCCGGCATCGCCGCGCTCCTCCGGGTCTTCCTCCTGGGCATGCCGATGCTCCAGGTGAACTGGACCATGCTCTTCTGGGTCCTGGCCGTCCTCACCATGACGGTGGGGAACGTGGTGGCGGTGGCCCAGACCAACATCAAGCGGATGCTGGCCTACTCCGGAATCGCCCACGTCGGCTACACCCTCATCGGGCTCGTCGCCGGGACGGAACTCGGCATCTCGGCCATGCTGCTCTACGTCCTGGCCTACTACTTCATGACGGCCGGGGCCTTCGCCGTGGTCGTGTACCTGTGCAGCGGGCAGGTCAAGGGGGACCGGATCGAGGACTTCGCCGGCCTGGCCCAGACCCACCCGGCGGCCGCCTTCGCCATGCTCCTCTTTCTCCTGAGCCTGACCGGCATCCCCCCCACGGTGGGGTTCGTGGGGAAGTTCTACCTCTTCAGCGCCGCCATCGAGAAGGGATTCGTCTGGCTGGCGGTCATCGCGGTCGTCAACTCGGTCATCTCCCTCCTCTACTACATGCGGGTCGCCATGGTGATGTACATGCGGGAAACCCCTTCCCGCCTCCCGGTGAACCGCTCCTTCGCCCTGACGGTCGCGCTGGTCCTGGCGGTGCTCGGGACGTTGGTCATCGGGGTCTACCCCGGGCCGTTCCTCGAGGTCGCGCGCGCCTCGATCCGGGGGGTGCTGGGGTAAGGGCGGGCCGGAAGCGCGCCCTTGCCGGGGGCGGCGGCCGGCGCTATACTCCCGCGTACGTGATGCCCGGCGAACGGTCCCCGTGGCGGCAGGTCGGGAGCCTGGTCGGTCTCGGCCTGACCCTCGGGGTCGCCACGGCGATCGGGGTGGCGCTGGGTGTCCTGGTGGATCGGTGGCTCGGGAGCAGCCCCTGGGGCCTCGTCCTCGGGCTGCTGCTCGGTGTCACGGCCGGCTTCCGCCAGGTCCTGCGCGATATCCGGCGCGCGACGGGCACGTGAATTTTTTTTGCCCGAGTTTGTGAGAAGCGGAACATGGCGGCGGGATGCCGCCAGCGCGGGGGCGCCGTGGAAGCGATCGAGCATCCCGCGGTCTTCATGATTCCGAACTTCCTCGGCCCGCTGCTCCCCGGGGCCTTCATTCCGGACCACGTGGCGATGGCCTGGGTGGTCATCGCCCTGCTCACCGGCCTCTCCATCCTTTGCACCCGCCGTCTTCGGTCGGTGCCCGGCCCCCTCCAGAACGCGCTGGAGGTGACGGTGGAGGCCTTCTACGGACTCATCGACTCCATCATCGGGCATCACGGGCGGAAGTATCTCCCCCTCCTCGGCGCCGTGGGGCTCTTCATCCTGACGGCAAACCTCCTGGGCCTCGTTCCGGGATTCAAGTCCCCCACGGCCAACATCAACACCACGGCCGCGTTAGCCCTCACCGTCTTCGTCGCCTACCACGTCTTCGGGGTCCGGGAGCAGGGGGCCCTGACCTACGCGAAGCACTTCCTGGGCCCCGTCGGGGCGCTGCCCAAGGCGCTCCTCATCGTCATGGGCCCGGTCATGATCCCCGTGTTTATCCTGGTGGAGGTGATCGGGCACTGCGCGCGGGTCCTTTCCCTCTCCATCCGTCTCTTCGGGAACATCTTCGGCGAGGACGCCGTGATCCTCTTCCTGTTCTTCCTGGCTCCCCTCATCGCGCCTCTTCCGATGATGGGGCTGGCCATCTTCACCAGCGTCGTCCAGACGCTGGTGTTCGTGATGCTCTCCACCATCTACATCGCGGGGGCGGTGGAGCACGCGCACGAGGAGCCCTAGCCCCCGCGGGGTTGCCCGGATCGCTCCCGGCGCGGCCGGCCCGTCAACCCCCTCTCGAGCAGGCGCCGGTGGACACCATCGCGAGGCCGGAAAAGGAGGACGGGCATGAAGCGAGCGCGCGGGATGGGGGTGATCATGGGCGCAGGCCTCTTCCTCGCCCTGGCGACGGTGGCCTCGGCTGCCGAGCCAGCCGGGGCAAGGGACACTACGTACTTCTGGATGACCGTCCTGACCGGCGGTTTCGGGATGGCCATCGCCTCAGCCATGGCCGCCTTCGCCCAGGGGCGTGCCGTGGCGGCGGCCCTCGACGGCATGGCCCGGCAGCCGAACGCCGCGGGCCGGATCCAGACGGCCCTCATTATCGGGCTGGCCTTCATCGAGTCCCTGGCCATCTACGTGCTGCTCATCGCGCTCATCCTGCTGTTCGCGAACCCCTTCTCTGCCAGTGTGCTGGAGGTGATGAAGGGATAGCCTCGGGCGGAGGGGCCGGACGGCCCCTCCGCGTTTTGCGGGGAGGGTTCGTGCCAACCTTCACATGCTGATCGAGTACCTGCCGATCGGGATCCTGATCCTCCTGGCGGCCGCCTTCGCCGGGGGATCGGTCCTCCTCTCTTCCTTGCTCGGCCCGCGCCGCCCCACCCTGGAGAAGCTCTCCCCCTACGAGTCCGGGATCACGCCTGTCGGGTCGGCCCGAGACCGCTTCGCCGTCCGGTTCTACCTGGTCGCGACCCTCTTCATCGTCTTCGACATCGAGATCATCTTCCTCTACCCGTGGGCGGTCGTGTACCGCTCGCTCGGCTGGTTCGGGTTCTGGGAGATGGTCACCTTCCTGGGGGTGCTCGGCCTGGGCCTGGGCTACGTCTGGCGCAAGGGAGGGCTCGAGTGGGAGTAGGCGGGGAGGAGCCCCGGGTGGTGGCCAAGCTCCGGGAACGCTTCCCGGACGCCCTCCAGGAGGTCCGGGCCGTCCGGGACGACCTCACGATCGTGCTGAGCCCGGCGGCGATCCGGGAGGCCTGCTGCTTCCTCCGGGACGACCCCGAGCTGCGCTACGAGTTCCTCTCGGATCTGACCCGCGTGGACCGCCTGCGCCTGCCGGAGGCCACCCCCCGGTTCGAGGTCGTCTACCACCTCACGTCCCTGCGCAACAGCAGCCGCCTGCGCCTGAAGGTCCGGGTCCCGGACGGGGAGGCCGTGGACAGCGTCACCGCTGTCTGGGAGGGGGCCAACTGGCTGGAGCGGGAGGTGTACGACCTGATGGGAATCCCGTTCCGGGACCACCCGGACCTCCGGCGGCTCGTCCTGCCGGACGACTTCGAGGGCCACGCCCTGCGCAAGGACTTCCCGGTGACCACCGAGCCCCGTTGGTGGGAGGAGAAGGGCGAGCGGTGACCGAAACGCGGACCATGGTCCTGAACATGGGCCCGCAGCACCCCTCCACCCACGGGGTCCTCCGCCTGGTCCTGGAGCTGGACGGGGAGGTGGTGGTCCGCTGCGTCCCGCACATCGGGTACCTGCACACCGGGATGGAAAAGATCATGGAGGCGAAGCGGTACCAGCAGGCCATCACGGTGACCGACCGGATGGACTACCTGGCGCCGATGTCGAACAACCTGGCCTTCGTCCTCAGCGTGGAGCGGCTGCTCGGGGTCGAGGCCACGGACCGGGCGCAGGTCATCCGGGTCATGATGGCGGAACTCACCCGCATCAAGAGCCACCTGGTCTGGCTGGCGACGCACGCCCTGGACATCGGGGCGATGAGCGTCTTCCTCTACTGCTTCCGGGAGCGGGAGAGGATCCTGGACCTGTACGAGATGGTCAGCGGCCAGCGGATGATGTCCTCCTACATCCGGGTGGGCGGGCTCATGGCCGACCTCCCCGAAGGCTTCGAGCGGGCCGTCCGGGACTTTCTCGACGAGTTCCCGAAGCGGGTGGATGAGTACGAGGACCTGCTGACGCAGAACAAGCTCTGGCTGCAGCGGACGGTGGGGGTGGGGGTCCTGAAGCGGGAGGAGGCGATCGCCCTCGGGGTCTCGGGGCCGGCCCTGCGGGCCACCGGCGTCCCCTGGGACATCCGGAAGGTCTGGCCCTACTCAGGCTACGACCGGTTCCACTTCGAGATCTCGCTGGGGAACAACGGCGACGTCTACGACCGCTACCGCTGCCGGATCTTCGAGATGCGCCAGTCGGCGGCGATCGTCCGCCAGTGCCTGGACCGGATGCCGAAGGGGCCGGTGAACATCGCCGACCCCAAGATCGTCCCGCCGCCCAAGCCGCTGGTCCGGCAGAGCATGGAGGCCCTGATCCACCACTTCCTCCTCTACTCGCAGGGCTTCACCGTTCCTCCGGGGGAGGCCTACGTGCCGATTGAGTCGCCCAAGGGGGAGATCGGATTCTACGTCGTGAGCGACGGCAGCAACACGCCCTACCGGGTCCGGGTCCGCCCCCCGTCGCTGCTCAACCTCCAGGCCCTTCCCCGCATGGTCGGGGGGCGGATGGTGGCGGACGTGGTGGCGGTCATCGGGAGCATCGACATCGTCCTCGGGGAGATCGACCGGTGACCTTCGACGAGCGGACGGAGCGGGAGTGCGCGGCGATCCTCAGTCGCTATCCGGAGAAGCGGTCGGCCGTCCTCCCCTTGCTGCACCTCGTCCAGCGGGAGCAGGGGCACCTCTCGGCCGCCGCCATGGAAGAGGTGGCCCGGCGGCTCGAGCTCACGCCGATGGAGGTGCTGGAGGTCGCCACCTTTTACTCGTGGTTCAACCTGAAGCCGGTCGGCAGGCACCGGCTCCAGGTCTGCCACAATCTCTCCTGCACGCTCCGGGGGGCGGAGCAGATCCTCGCGGCCCTCAGGGACGCGCTCCGGATCCAGGAGGACGGGACGACTCCCGACGGGCTCTTCACCCTGCAGCGGGTCGAGTGCCTGGCCTCGTGCGGGACCGCCCCCGTGATGCAGGTGAACGACGCCTACTACGAAGAGCTGACGCCCGAGAAGGCGCGCGCGCTGCTCGAAGAGTCATCCTGGCGCGCGGCCCCGAGTGGTACGCCTCCATCGGCACGGAGCGGAGCAAGGGGACGCGCATCTTCTCCGTCAGCGGGCACGTGGAGCGGCCGGGCTACGGCGGCACCCTCCCCGAGTACCTGGCCGCCGGCGGCTACGGGACGGTGCGGCGCACCCTCGGGAAGACTCCCCCGGCCGAGGTGATCGAGATCGTGAAGCGGTCGGGGCTCAGGGGCCGGGGCGGGGCGGGGTTCCCCACGGGCGTGAAGTGGGGGTTCGTCCCGAAGGATTCCGGCCAGCCCAAGTACCTTCTCTGCAATGCGGACGAGAGCGAGCCCGGGACCTTCAAGGATCGCCAGCTCATCGAGCGGGACCCCCACCAGCTCCTCGAGGGGATCGTCCTGGCGGCCTACGCCATCGGGGCGCACCGCTCCTACATCTACATCCGGGGCGAACTCGTGTACGGGGCCACGGTCCTCGAGCGGGCCCTGGAAGAGGCTGCCGCGGAGGGGCTCCTGGGGAACAACATCCAGGGAGGCGGCTACGACCTCACGGTCAGCCTGCACCGGGGGGCGGGCGCCTACATCTGCGGCGAGGAGACGGCCCTCATCGAGTCGCTGGAGGGGAAGAAGGGGATGCCCCGGATCCGCCCCCCTTTCCCGGCCGTCCGGGGGCTCTACCAGTGCCCGACCGTCGTGAACAACGTGGAGACCCTCTGCAACCTCCCCCACATCCTGGCGCGCGGCCCCGAGTGGTACGCCTCCATCGGCACGGAGCGGAGCACATCCTGGCGCGCGGCCCCGAGTGGTACGCCTCCATCGGCACGGAGCGGAGCAAGGGGACGCGCATCTTCTCCGTCAGCGGGCACGTGGAGCGGCCGGGGAACTACGAGCTGCCCCTGTCGGTGACGCTCCGGGAAGTGGTCATGGAGCACGCGGGCGGGGTGAGCGGCGGGCGGGCGCTGAAGGCGGTCATCCCGGGCGGGGCCTCCGCGCCGGTGCTCACGCCGCAGCACCTCGACGTGGGCATGGACTTCGAGTCGCTCGCCGCCGCCGGCTCCATGGGGGGCTCGGGCGGGGTCATCGTGATGGCCGAGGGGACCTGCATGGTGAAGGTGGGAGAGGTGGTAGCGCGATTCTTCCACCACGAGTCGTGCGGCCAGTGCACCCAGTGCCGGGAGGGGACCGCGTGGCTCCACAAGGTCCTCGCCCGGATCGAGCGCGGGGGGGGGCGGCGGGAGGACCTGGACCTGCTGCTCGACGTCTGCGACAACATGACCGGGAAGACGATCTGCGTCCTCTCCGACGCGGCGGCGCTGCCGGTCGCCTCCTACGTCCAGTACTTCCGGGACGAGTTCGAGGCGCACGTCCGGGAGCGCCGCTGCCCGTTCGCCGCCTAGGGGAGCCGCGATGCCGACCTTCACCCTGAACGGCAAGCCCCTCACGGTCCCGCCGGGGACGACCGTCCTGGAGGCGGCCCTCGGGGCCGGCATCGAGATCCCCCACTACTGCTACCACCCCGGGCTGCCGGTGGAGGGCTCCTGCCGGATGTGCCAGGTGGAGGTGGAGAACTCCCCGAAGCTCCTCATCGCCTGCGCCACCCCCGTCGCCGAGGGGATGGTCGTGCGGAGCGTCAGCGAGAAGGTGGAGAAGGCGCGGCAGGCCGTCCTGGAGTTCTACCTCCTGAACCACCCGCTCGACTGCCCGGTCTGCGACAAGGGAGGGGAGTGCCCGCTCCAGGACTACACCATGCGCTTCGGCCCGGGGGGGAGCCGGTACACCGAGCCCAAGGTGAAACGGGTCAAGCACAAGAAGATCGGCCCCTACATCGTCTTCGATGCCGAGCGCTGCATCCTGTGCACCCGCTGCGTCCGGTTCTGCCGGGACGTGGTCGGCACGGGCGAGCTCGGGGTGGTCTTCCGCGGCGTCCAGTCGGAGATCGACCTTTTCCCCGGCAAGGCACTGGACAACCCGTACTCGGGGAACGTGATCGACCTCTGCCCCGTGGGGGCCCTGACCAGCGAGCGCTACCGCTTCCAGGCCCGGCCGTGGGACCTGGTGAAGCAGGAGCCTTCCGTCTGCCCGGGGTGCAGTCGGGGCTGCAGCACGTTGCTCGACGTGCGGCACCTGGAGCGGAAGGGGCCCGAGGTCCTGCGGGTCCGCCCCCGGCACAACCCGGCGGTCAACGGCTACTGGATCTGCGACCTCGGGCGGTTCGAGACGCTGCCGGCACTCGGCCGCTGCCAGCTTCGTGGTCCCTCGTTGCGGACGGGAGCGGGGCGCGAGCCGGTCGGCGTGCCGGAGGCGGTGGCGGCCCTCGGGAGCCACCTGGGGAGCCTCCTCCAGGAGGCCGAGCCGGGGGCCGTCGGGGTCATCGCCTCCTCCCGGCTGACCTGCGAGGAACTGTACCTGGTGAGGCGCCTCGCGAGGGACGTCCTCGGCACGCCCCACCTGGACTTCCGCGTCCGGCCGGCCCAGATGCCGGGGGGGGATCAGGCGGAAGACCACCTGCTCCTGCGGCGGGACCGGACGCCCAACAGCGAGGGGGCGCGCCGCCTCGGAGTCCTGCCCGGGCCGGAAGGCCTGGACGTCGCCGGGATGCTCCGCGCCGCAAAAGCGGGGACCCTCAAGGCGCTGCTCGTCTTCGGCGAGGATCTCCTCGAGGAAGGGGGACCGGCCGGGGCGGCGGAGGCGCTCGAGACCCTGGCCTTCCTCGCGGTCTGGGACTCGAGGGAGACGCCGACAGCCCGGCGCGCCCACCTCCTCTTCCCGCTTCCGGGACTCACCGAGAAGGTAGGGACCGTCGTGAACTTCGCCGGCCACCTCCAGCGCCTCGCGCAGGTCGTGCGGCCGGAGGGGGCGGTCCCCTCCCTGGGGGAGGTCCTCGGCGGACTGGCCCGCGCGTGGGGGAAACCGTTCCCGCTGGGCTCCCCGGAGGAGATTTGGCGCGAGGTGGCGGCGGCGCTCGGCGGCGGCCTCCCGGAGGAGCCGCAAGCGATTCCCGAGGGGGGGATCCTGCTGCCCGCGGGTGCGCCATGACCGAGTTCCTGCTCCTGAGCCTCGTCAAGATCCTCGTGGTCTTCGGCCTCGTGCTCCTCACGGTGGCCTACCTCACCTGGGTGGAGCGGAAGCTCGTGGGGGACTTCCAGGTCCGCTGGGGGCCGTCGCGGGTCGGCCCCTTCGGCCTGCTCCAGCCCATCGCCCATGGGATCAAGCTGTTCTTCAAGGAAGACCTGGTCCCGGCGGGGGCCGACCGGCTCCTGTTCCGCCTGGCGCCGGTCCTGAGCATGGTCCCGGCCCTCATCACTTTCGCCGTCATCCCCTTCGGCGACACTGTCCGCCTCTTCGGGCGCACGGTCGACCTGGTCATCACCGACGTCAACATCGGGCTGCTCTACGTCCTGGCCGTCACTTCCATGGGGGTGTACGGCATCGTGCTTGCGGGCTGGGCCTCCAACAGCAAGTACCCCCTGCTGGGGGGTCTGCGCTCCGCCGCCCAGATGGTCTCCTACGAAATGGCCCTGGGGCTCTCGGTGGTCGGGGTCGTGATGCTCAGCCAGTCGCTCAGCCTGGTGGACATCGTGAACGCCCAGGCCGGGACCTGGTTCGGGGTGATCCCCCGCTGGAACGTGTTCGCGCAGCCGCTCGGCTTCGGCCTCTTCCTGGTGAGCGCCAACGCCGAGCTGAACCGCGCCCCCTTCGACCTCCCGGAGGCCGAGACGGAGCTGGTGGCGGGGTTCCACACCGAGTACTCCTCCATGAAGTTCGCCATGTTCTTCATGGCCGAGTACGCCAACATGATCACCGCCTCCGCCGTGGCCACCACCCTGTTCCTCGGGGGGTGGCGGGGCCCGCTCCTGCCCCCGGTGGTCTGGTTCCTGCTGAAGGTCGGTGCCTTCCTGTTCCTCTTGATCTGGCTGCGGGCCACGCTCCCCCGCTTCCGCTACGACCAGCTCATGGCCTTCGGATGGAAGGTCCTCCTCCCGCTCGGCCTGGCGAACGTGGTGGTGACGGCGGCGGTCCTGCTCGGGAGATAAGCACGTGGAGTGGGGGATCTTCCTCGCCCTGACGGTCCTGACGGTGGCCTCGGCCCTGGCCGTCATCCTCCACCGAAACCCGATCTACAGCGCCCTCGCCCTGGTCGCCACCCTCCTCGGCCTCGCCGGGTACTACATCCTGCTCCAGGCGCAGCTCGTCGCCGCGGTCCACGTCATCGTCTACGCCGGGGCCATCATGGTTTTGTTCCTGTTCGTCATCATGCTCCTGGACGTGCGGCGGGAGGAGGGCTCCCCGCTCCGCATCGGGCGGCTGCAGCTCTCCCTGGGCACGGGGGCCGGGACGGCGCTGCTCCTCCTGTCCTCCTGCTGTGGGCGACGATGGCGGCCGCTCCCGAGGGGGAGATCGGCCTGCCCCCGCCCCTGCCCCGGGAGAACGCGCAGGCGGTGGGCCGCCTCCTCTTCACCCGGTATCTCCTCGCCTTCGAGCTCACCTCCCTCATCCTGCTGGTCGCCATGGTGGGGGCCCTGATCCTGGCGAAGCGAAAAGTCGAATGAGCCCGCAGTCGCAGCCGGCCGCCTCTTTCTGGCCCCCGCCCCCTCCTCCGCCCGATACCCAGACAGGGCTGCGTCGGGGGCAGGGGCCAGCGGCGGCCGGCTGCGGTCGGGCGGCCGGCCGGCGGCACGCTCGTGGCTCGTGGGTGGCGGCGGCTGGGGCAAGGAGAAGGACATGGTGCCGCTGAACGCCTACCTGCTGGTCGGGGCCTTCCTCTTCATCACGGGGGTGGTGGGGGTCGCCACCCGCCGGAACGCCCTCGTGATCTTCATGTCGGTCGAGCTCATGCTCAACGCGGTCAACCTGACCTTCGTGGCCTTCGCCCGCTTCCTCGGCTCCCTCGACGGGCAGGTCGTCGTGTTCTTCGTGATGACGGTGGCGGCGGCGGAGGTGGCGGTGGGGCTGGCCATCATCGTCGCGCTCTTCCGGAACCGCGAGACCGTGAACGTGGACGAGGTGAACCTCCTCCGGGGGTGAGCGTGCCTGAGGCCCTCTGGCTGATCCCGGCCTGCCCCCTGGCGGGCGCCCTCCTGAACGGTCTGCTCGGGCGGCGCTTCCCGCGCCGGCTCGTAGGGGCCGTGGGCTGCGCCAGCGTCGGCGCCGCCTTCCTCGCGGCCCTCGCGGGCCTGCAGGCCCTGCTCGCCTTGCCGCCGGAGGCCCGGCGCCTCGAGTCGGCCCTTTTCCCCTGGATCACCTCCGGGGACCTCCGGGCGTCTGTGGGCCTCCTGTGGGATCCCCTCGCCGCCGTCATGGCTCTGGTGGTGACCGGCGTGGGCTTCTGCATCCACGTCTACTCCCTGGGCTACATGGGGGACGACCGGGACTACCCCCGCTACTTTGCCTTTCTCAACCTGTTCGCCTTTTTCATGCTCGTCCTCGTCCTGGCGGACAACTACCTCCTCCTCTTCCTGGGGTGGGAGGGCGTCGGGCTCTGCTCCTATCTCCTCATCGGCTTCTGGTTCGAGCGGGAGCGGGCCGCCGAGGCGGGGAAGAAGGCGTTCCTGGTGAACCGGGTGGGGGATGCCGGGTTCCTGGTGGGGCTCTTCCTCCTCTGGACGGCATTCGGGACCTTCGACTTCGGGGCCCTCTTTGGCCGGATGGCCGGAACACCGGCGGGCGACCCGGTCCTGACGGCGGTCGCCCTCCTGCTGTTCTTCGGCGCCGCGGGGAAGAGCGCCCAGCTGCCCCTCTACGTCTGGCTCCCGGACGCCATGGAGGGCCCCACGCCGGTCTCGGCCCTGATCCACGCGGCCACCATGGTGACGGCCGGGGTGTACATGGTGGCCCGCTCGAGCCCCCTCTACGACCGGACCCCGGAGGTCCTCGCCATCATCGCCTGGGTCGGGGCCCTCACGGCCGTCTTCGCCGCCACGATCGCCTGCGCCCAGAACGACATCAAGCGGGTCATCGCCTACTCCACGATCAGCCAGCTCGGGTACATGTTCCTGGGCCTCGGCGTCGGGGCCTACGCCTCCGGCATCTTCCACCTCACGACCCACGCCTTTTTCAAGGCCTTCTGGTCCAAGGACGAGATCCTCGCGGCGGCCCAGCACGGCGGCTTCACCGGCCCCTGGCTCCTCGGCCTCGGCGGGGCCTTCCTCACCGCCTTCTACATGTTCCGGTGCTTCGCCCTCACCTTCGCCGGCACGTTCCGTGGCGAGCCGGGCGGGCTCACCCGCGTCCACGACGCCCCGCCCAGCATGGCGGTCCCCATCCTGCTCCTCGCAGCCCTGGCTGTCGTGGGCGGGGGACTGGGGGTCCCGCCCGAGCGGGGTCTCCTGCACGGCTTCCTGGCGCCGGTCCTCCCCGCCCCCAGCGGGGCACCCGCGGCGGCACCGGAGGGCGGGGTCGGGACGGCTCTGCTGTCGGTCACGCTGGCGCTCGCCGGCGCGGCGCTCGCCGGCCTCTGGTACGGGCGGCGGCCGGCGATCCCGGCCCGCCTCGCGGCGCGCTTCCCCGGGCTTCACCGGCTCGTGGCCGGGAAGTTCTTCGTGGACGAGGTGTACGCCGCCGTGATCGTGCGGCCCCTCGAGAGCCTGGCCCGCTGGTGCTATCGCGTGGGGGACGGCGTGCTGGTGGAGGGGGCGGTGAACGGGACCGCCGCGCTGGTGGAGTGGGGGAGCCGCGCGCTCCGGCGGGTGCAGACCGGCTTCGTCCCCAACTACGTCGTCTCGATCCTCCTGGGGACGGTCCTGCTACTCGCCTACCTCGCCTTCGGGCGATGAGGAGAGCGTGACCGACCTTCCGCTCCTCAGTCTGCTGACCTTCCTCCCGGCGGCCGCGGCGGCCCTCCTCCTGTTCCTGCCCCGGGAACGTCTCGCCCTCCTGCGCGGACTGGCCCTGGGGGCGACGGCGGCGGACTTCCTCCTCTCCCTCCAGCTCTACGCCGGCTTTGATGCGGCGGTGGCCGGCCTGCAGTTCGTGGAGGAGCGGGCCTGGATCCCGCGTCTCGGGATCCAGTACCTGCTCGGGGTGGACGGGATCAGCCTGCCCCTCGTGCTCCTCACCACGTTTCTCGGCCTGGTGGTGACCGCGGCCTCCTTCCCCTGGATCCGGGCGCGGGCGAAGGAGTACTACATCTGTCTCCTCCTCCTGCAGACCGGGATGCTGGGGGTCTTCGTGGCCCTCGACCTCATCCTCTTCTATATCTTCTGGGAGGCCATGCTGATCCCCATGTACTTCCTCATCGGGGTCTGGGGCGGCCCGCGCCGGATCTACGCCACCATCAAGTTCTTCCTCTTTACCATGGCCGGCTCGGTCCTCATGCTCCTGGCCATCTTCGCCCTCTACTTCGCCGGCCGCGAGGTGCTTCCGTCCCCCACCTTCGCCCTCCCGGGCCTCCTCGGCGTCCCCCTGGCCCCGGGGCAGCAGACCTGGCTGTTCCTGGCCTTCGCCGTGGCCTTCGCCATCAAGGTCCCGATGCTGCCCTTCCACACCTGGCTGCCGGACGCCCACGTGGAGGCCCCCACGGGCGGCAGCGTCATCCTCGCCGGGGTCCTCCTGAAGATGGGGACCTATGGGTTCCTCCGCTTCGCCCTGCCCCTCTTCCCCGACGCCACCCGCGCCTTCCTCCCCGTCGTCGCCTGGCTGGCCATCGCGGGGATCTGGTACGGGGCGTTGGTGGCGCTGGTCCAGGGGGATGTCAAGAGCTTGGTCGCCTACAGCAGCGTGAGCCACCTGGGCTTCGTCATGCTCGGGATTGTCGCCCTGAACCTCCAGGCCGTTTCGGGGGCCCTCTTACAAATGGTCAACCACGGCCTGAGCACCGGCGCCCTCTTCCTCCTGGTGGGGATGCTCTACGAGCGGCGGCACACCAGGATGCTCGAGGACTTCGGCGGGCTCTTCCGGGTGGTCCCGGTCTTCGGCGGCATCCTGCTCCTCATCGCCCTCTCCTCCATCGGCCTCCCCGGCCTGAACGGGTTCGTGGGGGAGTTCCTGATCCTGGCGGGGACGTTCAAGGCCCGGCCCCTGTACGGCGCGCTGGGGGTGATCGGGGTCGTGCTGGGGGCCTGGTACACCCTCTGGATGGTCCAGCGGGTTCTCTTCGGGCCCGTCCGGCACGAGGCGAACCGGAGCCTCCGGGACCTCACGGTCGCCGAACGGTGCATCCTGGCGCCCATCCTCCTCCTGGTGGTGTGGATCGGGATCTATCCCGCCCCGCTCCTCTCGGTGAGTGAAGCCTCGCTCCGGGCGCTGCTCGCCCGCGTGGAGCAGGGCCCCGCGGCGGCCGAGAGTGCGGAAGGGCGGGCCTACGGGCGGCCGGCCCCCCCGCGCGGCAGCGCCGCGGCGCTCCCGGCGCCGGGAGGGCCGTCGTGATGCCCCCGCTGGACTGGGGCGCGCTGGCGCCGACGCTGGCGGTGGCCGCGAGCGGGCTCGGCCTGCTCGCGGCCGACATGCTCACGCCGCGGGAGCGGCGGGAGCGGCTGGCCTGGATCCCCCTCCTGGGGTTCGGGGCGGCGGCAGCCCTGAGCGCGGGGCTCTGGGGATCCGAGGCGCGGCCCGTGGCCGGGATGCTGGTGGTGGACAGCGCGGCCTGCTTCTTCTACGGACTCTTCGCCGTCATCGGGATCCTGACTGTGCTCCTCTCGGTGCCCTACATCCGGCGCGAGGGAATCCAGTTCGCCGAGTACTACGTCCTGCTCACCTTCGCGGTCCTGGGGATGATGGTCATGGCCGCCGCCGCGGACCTGCTCATGCTCTTCCTCGGTCTGGAGACCCTCTCGGTGGCCCTCTACGTCCTGGCGGGCTTCCTCCGGCAGCGGGTCACCTCCAACGAGTCCGGCTTGAAGTACCTGCTGCTCGGGGCCTTCGCCTCCTCCTTCCTGCTCTACGGGGTGGCGTTCCTGTACGGCGCCACCGCGTCCACGAACCTCGACGCGATCCGGGCGGCGCTCACGGCCCGCGCCGCCCCCGGCCCCTTCCCGGCGGTGGGGGTGGGGCTCATCCTGGTCGGCCTGGGCTTCAAGGTGGCGGCGGTTCCGTTCCACATGTGGGCGCCGGACGTCTACGAGGGAGCCCCGACCTCCGTCACGGCCTTCATGATCGCCGGGACCAAGGCCGCCGCCTTTGCTGCCTTCCTCCGGGTCGTCCCGGTGGCCGGGGTGAGCCTCGAGGGCGCCTGGCCCGACGTGCTCTGGATCCTGGCGGCCCTGACCATGGGGGTGGGCAACGTCGCGGCCATCGCCCAGCGGAATCTGAAGCGCATGCTCGCGTACAGCGGGATCGCCCACGCCGGCTACCTCCTCGTGGCCCTGGTCGCCGGCAATCCCCTGGGGACGGCCGGGCTCCTCTTCTACCTCGTGGCCTATACCTTCATGACGGTGGGGGCCTTCGCCGTCCTCATCGCGCTCGGGCGGCGGGGCGAGGAGAACCTCACCCTGGACGCCTGGGCCGGGATGGGCACCCGGCGGCCCCTCTTCGCCCTGAGCATGGCCATTTTTATGTTCTCCCTGGCCGGGCTGCCCCCCACCGCGGGCTTCATGGCGAAGTTCTACGTCTTCAGCGCGGCCGTGGAGGCCGGCTACATCGGGCTCGCCATCCTCGGGGTCCTCTGCAGCGTCATCTCCGTCTTCTTCTATCTCCGGGTCGTGGTCGTCATGTACATGCAGGAGCCGGGGGCGGAGCCGGTGGCCGGGCTCCTCTCCCCCGCGACCGCCCTGGCTACCCTCCTCGGCGTGGCGGGGACGCTGTACCTCGGCCTCTTCCCCTCGGACGCCTGGGAGGTGGCGGTCCGGTCGGTCCAGGGCCTCGCGGGGGCGGGGGGGTGAGGCCGATGGCGGGGGCTCGCGAGGCCGGGGCGGCCGGCCGGCCCGCCCGGATTCCGGAGCGGACGGTCACGAGGCTGAGCATTTATCTGCGGTGCCTGGAGGAGCTGGAGGCGGACGGTGTCCGCGCCATCTCCTCCAAGCAGCTGGCCGAGCGCTTCGGCCTCCACTCGGCCCAGGTCCGGAAGGACCTGGCCTACTTCGGCCAGTTCGGCGTCCGGGGGCTCGGCTACTACACCGCCGAGCTGAAGCACACCCTGGAGCGGATCCTCGGCCTGAAGCACGACTGGCACGTCGCCCTGGTGGGGGTGGGGAACCTCGGCTCCGCGCTCCTCGCCTACCCGGGCTTCCAGCGCCGCGGGTTCCGCCTGGCGGTGGCCTTCGACAAGGACCCGGAGAAGGTCGGGCGCAGGCACGGGCGGATCCCCGTCTATCCGGTCGAGAAGATCGTCCCGGTCCTCACGCGCCGGAAGATCCGGATCGCGGTCCTGGCCATCCCGGCCGCTGGGGCCCAGGCCGTGGCTGACCAGCTCGTCGCCGCCGGGGTCAACGCCATTCTGAACTTTGCGCCGACCCAGCTCACCGTCGCCCGCGGGGTCAAGGTCCAGAATGTGGACCTCTCCGTCCTCCTGAAGAGCCTCGCCTTCCACACCAACCGGACCGAGCCCGCGCGCCCCGGCCCATCGGAGTAGGCCTCAGTTGCGCCCCTTGACAGGGTCGGAGGGGA